>JAFAPF010000282.1 GCA_019247245.1 Rubrobacter sp.
TTCGGGAGGGTATTCGGGGGTGCGAGCGTCGTCACATCGTTCTTCTTCGGGATGGCCGCTGGGGCCATCGCCTCCGGTGCAATCCGGTTAGAAAACGGAACCCCCGCCACCGGATATGTACAGAGCTGGCTGAGCCCCTTCCCAATAATGGTCGGACTGCTCGCCCTGGCGATTTGCGCCTACCTGGCCGCGGTCTATCTCACGCTGGAACCCGGAGCCGACGAACAGCTGCAAGAGGACTTCCGTCTTCGTGGTCTGATCGCGAGCGGTGCCGTAGTCGTGCTGGGTCCGATCGTGCTGGTGCTGGCTGGCGCCAACGCCACCTATATCTGGCGGGGGCTAACAGGAGGGCTCGGTCTGGCCTTAATAATCGTCGCGATTTTGTTCCTGGCCACCTCGGTGGCGTTGCTCTTTTACCGACGCTTCCGACTGGCCCAGGTGGCGGCGGTCGCGCACGTGATAGCAGCCTTTTGCGCCTGGGGCGTAGCACAGTACCCCTACATGCTGGTGCCAGACATTACCATCAGCTCCGCGGCTGCTCCCGAGTCGGTGCTTATTGCCGAGCTCATCGTTATCGTTTTCAGCGCCGTTGTACTGGGACCCTTCCTCGTGTATCTCTTTCGTCTGTTCAAGCAAGGCCAAGAAAGCGGAGGAGGCCAATAGTGAGCCTCCTTGGGCACTCCTTGAACGCGCAGGTTCGCTCTCAGACGGTGTTCGGGGAGAGGCTTAGATGGACGTTGGGATGAGCGAGCGTCTCGCGCCGAAGGTCTTAACGTGGGCTGGTGCCTACATAATATCCTTTGTCGGCCTCATCCACCTGATCGAGTCCGACGAGCACTTCGAAGTCGCTAGCTACTTGGGATGGTTGTTCTTAGCCAACTTTGCCGGAGCGGCCGTGGCAGCGGTCGGCATCTACTGGGGTGGGCACCGGTGGGGATGGCTGCTGGGGGACGCGGTCGCCGGCGGAGCATTTGTCCTGTACGTAGTGAGCCGTGTGATCGGCCTGCCCGGTTTTCATCCGGAGGACGTGTGGGAGTGGGTACGCATCGATGGGCTTCTCTCTCTGGGGCTCGAAAGTCTCTTCATGATGCTGTCCCTACTGGCGATAACGCCGCAGGGCAGGGCACTCGTAAGGATGGAGCAGGAAAGGATAGAGGAGGAACAAACGGTCTCGGGGGAAACGCCCGGTCGCATAGAGCAAGAGATGTTGGAGATCAGGCGCCGTATGGCCCCCGATCTCTCCGACCTTCGGGAACACATAGAGCCGCAAGCGATAAGGGAGCAGGCAAAGAGGAGCCTGCAAGAGCGCCTTCGCGGCATCTTTAACGGAGTTAAGCCCACCCGACGCCGGCAAGCATAGCTTCAACCTGCTCAGGTCGTCACTACACTAGCATCTGATTCTGTGCCTCGACCATCCGCTCGTAAAGGCCTTTGGCTTCGAGAAGCTGGTGGTGAGTGCCGCGTTCGACGATACGTCCCCGGTCCAGCACAAGAATCTCGTCCATCCGCTCCATATGGATAAGCCGGTGGCTTATCACCAACATGGTGTGTTCCGGCATCAACTCGTAGATACTGGTGAGAAGATGGTGCTCGGTGCTGGCGTCCAGGTTGGCGGTAGGCTCGTCTAATATGAGTACAGGGGCATCCTTGAGCAGCGCACGGGCAACCGCCAACCGCTGACGTTCCCCACCGGAGAGCCGCAAGCCTTGCTCGCCTACCCAGCTGTCCAGCCCTCGAGGTAGACGGCTTATGAACTCGGTCAACTGAGCCCGCTCCAGGGCACACTCTACCTCGGTATCGCTCGCCCCAGGTTTGGCCAGAAGCAGATTGTTGCGTAAGGTTTCGTTGAAGAGGTAAGTGTCTTGCGTGACAGCTCCGATGGTCCCACGCAAATCTTCCTCGGCGTAACGGCGAAGGTCATGGCCTCCCAGCAAGACCGTGCCGTGCGTTGGCTCCCAGAAGCGTAGGGCTAAATTCACTACGGTACTTTTGCCCGAGCCACTGGGCCCTACTATCGCAACCCGGTTGCCGGGCTCTACCTTAAAAGAGATTTCCTCCAATACCAAAGGCTCATCTTCCCTATAGCGAAAGCCTATTCGGTTGAACTCCAGCGTGCGCCCGGTAGGAGCCGGAAGTGGTTTACCAGGACCGAGGACGTGAGGTTTCAGGTCGGCTATCTCGAACAAGCGTTCCCCGGCACCCAAAGAGCGCCCGAGAAATTGGAAGGCACCCCCCAACGGTCGGACGGCTTCGAAACTACCCAAAACGAGGAGAATCAGAAAGGCCGCGTAAATGCCCCCTACCCGACCTTCGTTCACGAGCGGTATCGCCAGGATCAGCACGGTCCACATCGCCAGGTTCATCGCCAAGTCGCCCAAAGCGTCCTGCAGCCCGGTGATAGAAGCCATCCTTCGCTGCACCCGACCAAGCTTTAGATCGAGAGCGGATATGCTCTCTCGTTGCTCGCCAGCCCGGCCGAGGGCGAGCAGATCCGGTATCCCCTGGATGCCGTCTACGATGTGGGCGTTGAGTTCAGCCCTCAGCGTCAGCTGTCGCCGGCCCGGCTTTCGAGCTAGGACATTCACCAGAAGTGGCACCCCGATGCCAGCGAGCGCCAAGAAACCCAAAGTCATGAAGGCCAGCGAAGAATCGAAGAAGATGTAGAGTAGAGAAAAAGTTAGGAAAGAGAGGATCGCTGAGACGATGAGGGGCGAAAACGCGCGAAGGTAGATATTCTCCAGCTCTTCGACGTCTTTAATGATCCGGGCTAGCAGATCACCGCTGCGATATCCAAGCAAGCGAGCGGGAGAAAGGGGTTCGAGGCAACCGTAGAGCCAGGTTCGCAGGTCCGCCAGCAACTTGAACGTCACGTGGTGAGAGACCAACCGCTCTGCGTAGCGCAAGAAAGCCCTCGAAGCCCCGAAGACCTGCGCGAGGAACATTGGTAAAGCGAGCTGGCTCAGGAGAACTTTCAGCGCCGAGGCCGCAATAAGGTAAGCCGCTGCAGTAAGAAGCCCAATGTTGCTAACCATAACCCCGACGCCCAGCAAGATGGCGAGCGCCACCTGCCAGCGACGAGGACTCAAAAATTTAAGTAGTCGCACCAGCACCCTCATGCAAGCATCCGTTTATGGGCGCCCACGAAACGAGCATAAGGACCGCTGCGTTCTATAAGGTCGGTGTGATTGCCCACCTCTACCAGACGGCCTTCCTCGAGCATCGCGATCCGGTCGGCGCGGTAAACGGTATTCAATCGGTGGGCGACAACGAGCACCGTACGATCTCGCATCAGGCGCTCTAATGCCACGCCGATTAAGCGCTCGCTCTCCGGATCCAGGCTCGAGCTCGGCTCGTCCATAACTAGCACTGGAGTACCTTGTAGGAACGCACGAGCGATGGCCACCCTCTGAACTTCCCCCCCACTTAAGCGAACACCGCGTTCCCCTACTTCGGTGTCGTAGCCTTGTGGGAGCCGTTCGACGACCCCCGACGCCCCGGCTAGCACCACCGCCCGTTCGATCTCTTCACGGGTCGCGTTTGGACGGGCCAGACGAATGTTGTCTAGGATGCTCCCGTAAAAGAGGTATGGCCGCTGCGGCACCAGCGCCACCTTCTCTCGCCAAGTCTCGACGGAAAGATCCTCGACACAAAGCCCGTTCGCGGTGATCCGCCCGCTCTCGGGCTCTACAAATCGAATGAGCAGGTTGACCAACGTGCTTTTACCCGCACCGCTGGGTCCTATGACAGCAGTACAGGTGCCGGCTGGCAAGGCCAGGCTAACCCCCGAAAGAGCCGGCCTAACACTCCCCGGGTAACTATAGCCTACGTCGTCGAACTCGATGCTCAACTGGCCCGTGGGGCGGGCGGTAGCGGAAGATCCCGAGCTCACCGGTGCGGGGGTGGCTAGGAGCTCGAAGATCCGTCCAGCCGCCGCCTTGCCCTCCATACCGGCATGACGATGGACGCCGAGCTCCCGCAACGGGCGGTAGAACTCCGGGGCCAAGAGCAGTACCAGGAAAGCAACCTCGAAAGAGATGTTGCCATATAACAGACGCATCCCCAGCGCCACGGCGACCAGCGCGATGGAGATAGTCGCCGTGAACTCCAGTACCAACCCGGAGAGGAACGCGAAACGCAACACTTCGAAAGTTCTCTCTCTGAACTCGTCACTAACCTCCGCAACCCTCTCACGCTCTGCTGTACTTCGGCCGAAGATTTTGAGCGTGGGCAAACCTTGCAAAACGTCTAGAAAGTGTGCGCTCATGCGAGACAGAGTGGCCCACTGTCGCTGCACGCTTTCCTCGGCGCGCCTCCCTACCAGGACCATCAAGACTGGGATCGCTGGGGCTGTCGCCATCAGCACGATCGCACTTATAGGGTCCAGCGGGAGCACGTACGTGGCTATCAGAAGCGGTACGACCACGCTCAAGACCACCTGCGGCAGATAGCGGCTGAAATACGCATCGAGCCTCTCGACACCTTCGCCGGTGGTCGCCACCAGCTCACCGGTGCGCTCGCCACTGGCATAGCTCGGCCCCAACCGCATAAGGTGAGTAAACAAGCGCTCCCGCAGCTCGGATTTTACGTAAACAGCCCCACGCTGGACTACGATCTCACGCAACCACAGAAGACCCGAGCGCAAGACCACGGCGCCGAGCAACAAGACAAGGAGCAACCTTACTTGCTCCGAACCCTCACCACCCAAGAATACCCGATGCACTATCTTGCTCAGGAAGACCATCTGAGCGATCGTTGCGCAGACGCCTAACATCCCGAAGACGATGGCGCTAGCCAGGAAGATCCGGGCATGTTTCACCTGGCGTAATAGCTCCCCACTAACCGGTGAACCGCCCCGCTGCTTCTTAGCTTTTTCGGCGCTCATGCGGCAAGGCGCTCTCTTCGTCCCATGCCCGCAGTGTATCAGGAGCCCGTGAACACCCTGTCAGGCAATAACCGAAAATCGGATGGAGGACGCTAGGTTAGCTCCAGAAGGAGGTAGGGTAAGCAACCATGAAGAAGGACTTGGAAGGAAAGGAGAGATATGAGCCAAGAACAATGGCATGATGAGGATCTGGCGAACCGTACCTACGAACCGCCAGAGGAGTTCGCCGAGCAAGCCAACGTAAACGAGCCTTCCATCTACCAGAAGGCCAGGGAAGACTACGAGGGGTTCTGGGCCGAGTGCGCTAGGGAGCTGCACTGGTTCAAAGAGTGGGACCAAGTGCTCGAATGGCAGCCCCCCTTCGCCGAATGGTTCGTCGGCGGCAAACTCAACGTCTCCTACAACTGCCTGGATCACCAGATCGAGCAGGGCAGAAGCGACAAGGCTGCTCTTATCTGGGAGGGCGATGAGCCCGGCGATCAAAGGACCTATACATACTCGGAGCTCCTCGACGAGGTCAACAAGTTCGCCAACGTATTGAAAAGCCTGGGGGTAGGCAAAGGCGATACGGTCGGGATCTATCTGCCGATGATCCCCGAACTGGTCATCGCGATGCTCGCCTGCGCTAGGCTAGGGGCCCCCCATTCTGTAGTGTTCAGCGCCTTCTCCGCCGGTAGTCTTCGTGACCGGCTTAACGATGCCGAGGCCAGGGTTCTGATCACCGCCGACCAGTCGCCTCGCGGTGGCAAGATTAACCCCTTGAAGCAAAACGCGGACCAGGCTCTCGAAGAGGCTCCCTCGGTGGAGAGCGTGGTGGTGGTCAGGCGCACGGGCGGGGATGTACCCATGACTGATGGACGCGACCACTCCTGGGACGAGCTCATGAGCGAGGCCGGGGAGGAGTGTACCGCCGAACAGATGGACTCGGAAGATCTGCTGTTCATCCTCTACTCCTCTGGCTCTACGGGTAAGCCCAAAGGCATCGTCCACACCACGGGTGGTTATCTGGCCCACGTCAAGGTCACCAACAAGTGGGTTCATGACCTCAAGGACGACGACGTCTATTGGTGCACGGCGGACGTAGGCTGGGTTACCGGGCACTCTTATCTCGTCTATGGGCCCCTTGCCAACGGCGCGACGACGTTGATGTTCGAGGGGACGCCAAGCTACCCGGAAAACGATCGCTGGTGGGACATCATAGAGAGGCACAAGGTTACCGTCCTCTATACGGCGCCTACCGCCATAAGAGCGTTCGCAAATCTCGGGAACGGTCCCATAGAGAAGCACGACCTCTCCAGCTGGCGGTTATTGGGAACGGTGGGCGAGCCAATAAACCCCTGGGCATGGGTGTGGTACCACGAAAACGTGGGCGGCAGCCGCTGCCCGATAGTAGACACCTGGTGGCAGACGGAGACCGGTGGGATCATGATCGCACCTTTACCCGGCATCACTACCCTCAAGCCCGGCAGCGCCACTTTTCCACTTCCCGGTATCGAGGCCGGTCTGTACGACGAAGAGGGCAAAGAGATCGAGGGCGCCGGACGGGGCAACCTGGTTATAAAGAAGCCTTGGCCCGGTATGCTCCGCACGCTCTATAAGGACCCCGAGCGTTATCGTGAGACCTACTGGGCCAAATATGGAGACGTCTACTTCGCCGGTGACGGCGCCGAGCGGGGCGAGAACGGCTACTTCACCATAACCGGTAGGGTCGACGACGTAATGAACGTCTCTGGGCACCGCATCTCTACCGCGGAGGTCGAGAGCGCACTCGTCTCCCACCCGACCGTGGCCGAAGCGGCGGTCGTCGGCAAGTACGATGAGGATAAGGGTCAGGCCATCTTCGCGTACGTCATCCTCGAGCAGGGCCGCGAGGATAGCCAGGAGCTAATGCAGGAGCTACGCCAACACGTGCGAGAAGAGCTAGGACCGACATACCGACCGGACCGGGTCGTTGCCGTAGACGATCTGCCAAAGACGAGAAGCGGCAAGATCATGCGTCGTATCCTCAAGCGCATTGCTGAGGGCGAGGAGGACCTGGGAGACGTTACCACCCTCGCCGACCCGAGCGTCGTGGATACCATACTGGAGCAGGCCGGAGCCCAAAGACAGAGGTCGGCTACTAGCAAGTAGGAAGGGGTGTGGACTCTCCCGTCCCTTCTACTACTATATGCTCCCTCGTACTACGAGCTCTCCTGCCTGTTTGAATCCAAGGAGCACGCCATGCAGGACATGAGCCCCGAAGAGTACACAAGCTTCCTTATAGACACAGCGCGCATGGCCAAGCTCGCAACGGTTCGAAAAGATGGTCGACCGCACGTGGTACCCATATGGTTCGACCTCGACGACGATGTCTTCATCTTCACTACCGGCATGAGTCGTTTAAAGCCTCTAATATCAGGAGGGATTCTCGACTGAGCCTGTGCGTAGATGAGGAGAAGCCCCCGTTCGTCTTCGTACTCGCCGAGGGTACAGCAGAGGTAGCGGACGGGGCAGAAGATCTCCTCTACTGGGCGACCCGCATCGGGGGCGATACATAGGTCCCGAGCGAGCCGAGGAGTACCGGAGGCGCAACGCTGTTCCAGGCGGGTTGCTGGTGCGTGTCACCACAACAAAGGTGACCGCAAAAGAACGTTTCTGATTAGATCCCTCTCGGCTACAGATCTAAGTTAGGTGCCTTCTCGCACTCGTTCTTGCCCTCGGGGATGTGCTCTTCGACAACCTAGTGCAGCTCGGCTCCGATTAGCATGATGAAAGAAGAGTAGTAGATATAGAGCATGAGGATCACCATGCCTGCCAACGAGTCGTAGACGGCGTTGTAAGAGCCAAAGTCCTTGACGTAGAGCGAGAAGACGAGCCACAACGCTACGGCGATGACCGAGCCGGGGCTAATCCACTTAAAGCGCTGCTCTACGTCAGGCGCAAAGTAGTAGATAAGGGCAAACGCGAACACCGCAAAGAAGAGTAGGATCGGCCACTGCAAGATATTCCACACAAGGCGGAAGACGAAGCCCAAGCCCATGGCATCAGCGACGGCGCCACCCAGCTGAGGACCGAAGACGACGAGCCCGGGCGCGGAGAGCAAGAGGATGACCACTCCCAGCGAAAGAAAGATGGAGATCAGGTACTGCTTCCAGAGCGGGCGTGCCTCTTCGACCTCGCACATGACGTTCATCGCCTCCATGTCCAAGCGAAACGCCTCCGAGACGCCCCACAGGGCAAGAAGGATCGAGACTATAGCCCCGGCAGTAAACGCACCCTGAGCTCTGCTCTGAGCGATACCCAAGAGCTGGTCCTGTATCAAGGTCGTCGCCCCTGCGGCAGCGCCGCGGAGGCCTGGTCAAATAGAGTACGCAGAAGGTCCGGGGCTCCGAAGAGGCCGAGCAAGGAGAGCAAAAACACAAAAACGCGAATAGCGCGAAGAGGCCTTTGTAGGTGAGGTTGCCCGCGAACGCGGCGCGATGATCCTTGCTTGCCTCCTTGAACGTTCGCTTTAGAAGCTCTACGAGCCCGAGGTTTGCGCCATAGGTACCTCGACCGCGTTGCCGGTCTCCTCAGCTTTGTTAACCCACCGCTTGCCGGAGATTCTCATGGGTCCTCCTTTTGAAGCACACCTTCTGGACTGTTTCCTCGACAGCATTTTGTAGTAAGGGTTTATCCTGCGGAGGAACTCATCACGGACATAAGAGGCTTCGAACGGAGGCTATTGTCGAAGGTGAGCGTGCTGTTCGGCTTACAACCGTCTTCGAGAACGTCGCCTTCGGGAAGATCCGCAAGCACCCGAAAGCCGAGGTGAGTAAGCGTATCCACGAATTGCTCGAGGTTGTCCAGCTCGACTGGTCTGCAACCACTACCCCGCCCAACCCTCGGGCGGTCAACGCCAGCGGATGGCGCTAGCACGCGTGCTCGCCGTCGAGCCCTCGGTACTGCTCCTCGATGAGCCCTTCGGCGCCCTTGACGCAAAAGTGCACCAGTAGCTCAGGGTCTGGCTACGCCGGCTGCACGAGGAGATCAAGATAACCAACATCGTGGCACTCACGATCAGTAAGAAGTCATGGAGGTAGCCGACCACATGGTGCTTATGAACTACGGGAGGATGGAGCAGGTGGGCGATCCGCAGTCTCTCTAGCGCAACCAGCTAACGAGTTCGTGATGGGCTTTATAGGACCAGTAATTAGGCTCGGGGACACCTTCATCTGCCCGCACGATATCGAAATCTAGCTTCACGGGGACGGCTCGACCTCCGAAGCCCGCGTGGAGTTCACTCTCAGAAACGGAGAGAAGGTCTGGACCCGGGTAACTCGCCAAGAAGCTAAACACCTAGGGCTCAAGCGTGGCAAAACCGTCCACGTTCGCATGAATCGCAGTAGGGTCTTTTGTTTAAGCCCTTCCGCAAAATCGGCAGCCACTCTCCTGTCTCTCCTGTAATATAAACGTATGCCCTTTCCGTTGGTGGTTTGCCAACTGCGAGTGCTCACGCGAATAAGGCCTCGAATCCCAACAAAATTTTCCCAACTGCTTGACAACGAGCCACCCCGCCGTGTAAAGTCGGTAATGTTTACTAAACTAGTAGACAAAATCGAGAAGTAGTACAAGGTGAAGGCGGCGATGGTTGAGGTGATAGATTGGAGGACTCGCATCCCCCACCTAATACAGAAAGACCCAGTCATCGACGTGGACGTGCAAGAGGAACTTTGCTTAGCCCGCGATTCACTTGATTCACTTCCCTATCTGGATCAACAGCCCAAGTTTGTGTCGGCCCTCGCCTCCACCTACAACGCCCAGCCGACTAAGAACCAGCTAACGCTTTCCTCACAAAAAAGGGGCCACCTGACATATACAACGGGGCGATCATCTCGATGTATTTGCTCATTAAGCAAATGAACTAAGCGCCCAAATACTGACAGATCCGAACAACGTAATATAGAGAGGTACATGATGACTGATCGTCCCAATGTGATGGTAATCGTGGCAGACACGTTCCGCAGAGACCATTTGGGGGCATACGGGAACCAACGCATACAAACGCCCTACCTAGACGAGTTCGCGCGCTCGTCGGTGGTGTTCGATCACCATGTGGTTTCTTCTTTTCCTACCATGCCAGCACGGGCGGACATCCTCACGGGAACGTTTTCGTACACGCACATGGGCTGGGAGCCGCTGCCGAGGCATCTGCTAACCCTGCCGGAGGTTCTATCCAAGGCCGGTTACCTCACCATGGGCATCGTGGACACGCCGTTCTACATACGCAATGGCTTCGGCTACGATCGTGGCTTCGACGACTTTGTCTGGGTCCGGGGCCAAGGAGATGACACCAGGCCTCACGAGCGCTCCGACACGCGGGCGACGTGGCGATCCGAGGAGGACCGGATGGCGGCGCGCACCATGACGGAGGCCGAACGATGGCTCGAGCGGCACTACGACGAGCGGTTCTTCCTATACGTGGATACCTGGGACCCGCACGAGCCCTGGGATGCGCCCGACTATTACACCGCCAGGTATAGGGAAGGATTCGCCGGAAAGCAGATCTACCCTTGCTATGGGAAGTGGGACGAAGCCGGCCTTACCAAGGATGATGTAGACCTTGGTCACGCCACCTACTGCGGCGAGGTAAGCATGGTGGACTTCTGGATCGGGCGTCTGCTGGCGAAGCTGGACGCTCTAGGTCTCCGGGAGAACACGCTGGTCTTCTTCACCTCCGACCACGGCTTCTACTTTGGGGAGCACGGCTACTTCGGCAAGGCAGAGTGGGTGCACGAGCCGGAGGCCTTGGTCACAGAAGACTCATTGGCGCCTGAGTGGCTGACCGAATCGTGGCTTCTGACGGTCGAATGGTCGCCGCTGTACCGGGAGCTAACGAACGTACCCCTGATGGTTCGTGGGTCGGGCCTGAAGCCTGGGCGGCGGTCTGCGATGACAACCGCTCCCGACCTAGCACCGACCATCATGGAGCTCACGGGGCTCGGGCACCTGCCGACAACGATGACGGGTGAGTCGTTCGTTGACGTTCTCGCGGGAACCAAAGGAGAACACCGCCCGTTCATCGTAAGCTCCTGGCCACTGTACCTGGCGGAAGGCGAGATCGTCACCGCCATAGACTCGAAGGCGCGCCGGATCGCCAACTATATGCCGCTCACAGTCACGACGCACGACCGTTCCCTGATCCTGGGCGGCCCGGCCGATGAGCCGGAACTCTACGATCTCACGAGCGACCCCTGCGAGCAGAACAACGTGTGGAGAGAGCTAGGCGACGAGGGCGAAGTGCTCTGCGAGCGCACCCTCTCTTTCCTGGAGGGCGTCGGCACCCCCGAGGAGTACCTGGCTCCCCGCCGCAAGGTGCTCGACGGATGGCGGAGAGTAGTTAGAAGCTGAGGGTCCGGACCGAGAGAGAAAGGCACCCATGAGACAAGACAAACCCATCGCGCTGTGGGCTGTGCCCAGGTCTATATCGACTGCGTTCGAGAGGGTCTTTGTGGAAAGAGACGATTTCGAGATCTTCCACGAACCGTTCTCAGCCTCCTACTACTACAGTGAGGAGCGTCTCAGCGATCGCTACTCTGATGTGGAGCCCAAGGCTGAGTACAACTATAAGAACGTGTTGGCGAGCATCCTCAAGCCCAGTAAAAAACGTGTGTTCGTCAAAGACATGGCCTACCATGCCAAAGGCATGGTGGGCCCGGAGTTTGTGTCTAACTTCGCAAACACCTTTATCATCCGGGACCCGAAGTACGTAATATCGTCGCTCTACCGTATGTGGCCCGATTTCACCTTTGAAGAGACCGGCTTCGAACAGCTTTATCGTCTGTTCCGGTATGCGACCGAGGCAAATCCGGACGACGTCGTAGTGATCGACGCCATGACCTTTAGCGAAAACCCCGTGGGCATAGTCGCAGCCTACTGCGAGTATCTGAACATACCATTTCAGTCCGACTCCCTACTATGGGAGCCGGCAGATGTGCAGGAGTGGGAGAGGTGGCACAGATGGCACGACAAGGCTCAACAAAGCACCGGTATCGAGAGAGCAGAGCGCAAAGATCCGACGCTTCCGAACGAGCTGCAAGAAGCGTACGAGCGCTGCCTGCCCTACTATTACCAGCTAGCCGCCAGAGCCATCCCCGGCACGGTGCGAGCAATACCCACAGCCTAGGCAAGGCAGTGCTCTATCGAAGAGGAGAGGTAAGGCCCATCGGTTGAGCCAACTCTGAACAAGTTGGGCGATGACAGGGCAGACCAACGGGCAAGTAGTACCGATAGCAAACCGCAACGTTAAGAGGAGACCGATGTTAGCGGAGAGCAACATCATAGCACCACACGGGGGGCAACTCGTAGACCGCAGGGTATCGGGCGAAGAGCGTCAAGAGCGCCTGCGGGAAGCCAGAGGGCTTACATGGTTGAGCTTGGATCGCCGGGCCCTATCCGACCTGCAAATGATTTCCACCGGGGTCTTCAGCCCTCTCGCGGGCTTCATGGGGCGGGACGACTACGAGAGCGTCGTCGAAGATATGCACCTTGCTAGCGGGCTTGCCTGGAGCATGCCCGTGACCCTGGCCACCGAAGACGAAGGAGCCAAGTACCTCAAGGAAGGTTCCACGGTAGCTCTGGTAGATAGCAGCGGAGAACCGGTCGGTACGATGCTGCTCGAGGAGCGCTACCGCTACGACAAGGAGTGTGAAGCGCGCGAGGTCTATCGGACAACCGACAAAGACCACCCCGGCGTGGCGAACCTTTACCGACAGGGCGACGTGCTGCTCGGTGGCGAGGTGGAGCTCATACAGCCGCCCGACCGCGGTCCCTTTCCTCGGCATTACTACGAGCCGGGAGAGCTACGAACAATCTTCGCCAAGAAGGACTGGAGGCGAATCGTAGGCTTCCAGACACGCAACCCAGTGCATAGGGCGCACGAACATATCCAGAAGAGCGCTTTGGAGACCGTGGACGGCCTCCTATTGAACCCGCTGGTTGGGGAGACCAAGTCAGACGATATTCCGGCCGCGATCCGTATGAAGTCGTACGAGCTTATCCTTGAGCATTACTATCCCAAGGATCGTGCGATGCTCGCGGTTTTCCCGGCGGCGATGCGCTACGCGGGTCCGCGTGAGGCTATCTTCCACGCCATTTGCCGCAAAAACTATGGTTGCACCCACTTCATCGTCGGGCGAGACCACGCTGGCGTCGGCAGCTACTACGGCACCTACGACGCCCAGCACATATTCGAGGAGTTCGAGCCCGAAGAGCTGGGCATAACACCGTTGTTCTTCGAGCACGCCTTCTTCTGCCGCGACTGTCAGGGGATGGCGACGACCAAGACCTGCCCCCACGACCCCTCTTTACACGTCTTCCTCTCCGGCACAAAAGTACGCGAGATGCTCTCTAAAGGTGAATACCCCCCACCAGAGTTCAGCCGTCCGGAGGTCGTTGAGGTCCTTATAGAGGGTCTGCAAGCCGACAAAGATGACAAATAACCACGTATGAGGCAAAGGAATAGCATGGAGAACGAAACGAGGTTCGGACGCGGGTTCACTTTATGGTTCACTGGGCTCTCAGGATCCGGCAAAACCACTATAAGCGAGATCGTCGAGAAGGAACTGCGTGAGAGAGACCACCGGGTAGAGGTTTTGGATGGGGACATCGTTCGGACTAACCTCTCCGAGGGGCTGGGTTTCTCCAGAGAGGACAGAAATATAAACATACTACGGATCGGTTTCGTGGCCCACCTGCTCAGCCGTAACGGGGTAGCGGTAATCGTCTCGGCCATCTCGCCCTACAAGGAGGTTCGTGACCAAGTACGGCGCAGGATTATAGACTTCGTGGAGGTCTTCGTGGACTGTCCGCTGGAAGTCTGTGCAAAGCGGGACGTAAAGGGATTCTATGAGAAGGCTTTCGAGGGAGAGATAAAGCAGTTCACCGGCGTCTCGGATCCTTACGAGCCACCGGCGGCCCCCGATCTCATCCTAAAAACAGACCAGCAGGAGCCGCACGAGAGCGCCCGAAAGGTTCTTGAGAAGCTTGAGTTCTATGGTTACGTGAGTCCCCTCCTAGGGATCGAAGAATACACTGGGCTTCCTGAAGGGTAGATGGTCCTCGGCATCGTCCTCTCCCCTGCAAGCTCCACCGCCCGAGGAAAATTTACGAAGGAGCCTTCGAGGAGGACGAAGTGGTGTTATGTTTGAACGAGCGACAAAAGCAAGAACCTGATTACTGATCACGATGCTGATTTAGAAGAGTATCCTGTCAGGCGCGGCGTGCTAAAGAGCGAGCTGGCTAAGCCAACACCATTATAAGCCGCTGTGGACAGTCGTTCTCAATGATGCAACCATGCATCGGGGTTGCGGGTAAGTTCTTCGACCGGTGCGGGAAGCGAACCTTCAACGAGGTCAGCTAGCGTCACGGTTTCGAGGACGGCGCGCAGGTTCGCACGGACCG
>JAFAPF010000341.1 GCA_019247245.1 Rubrobacter sp.
GCCCTCGCTGCGCCCGGCCCGGTGCATGATGGCCGTACCCACCGCCCGGGGCTCTAGCCGCCGGTCCGTGATGTAGTAGGTTGCCCCACCGGCCTGCAAGATCTCGCGGATCGGCCGGATAAGCTGTCGCTCTTGGGTTGTGGCGAAGATCAGAACCCTCCCCTGCTCGAATTGGTCGTTCCAGGCGCTCGACTCCTCCCTTGGGGCTTGCATCTCCGTGAGTATCGGCTGGACCCCAACCCTTATGAACGAGCCAGCTAGAAGGATCGCCGCCATTGAGATGAAGACCAAAAACGTCGGTACCCCGATGGTGGGCGTGGTAACGGCGAACAAGAACCCGACGAGCAGAAAGACCACGGCGAACCCTACCGGCACCTCAAGACCCCGGCGATCGTCGGGAACCACGATGTAACGCGTCCCCTCCGGCAACGGCTCGGGCTCGTCGGGGTCTTTACGCTTGACTATAACCGTGAGGTCGTTCACGACCACGCCGAGCTCCTGGATCTCTTTGACCGCTCGGTTGAGCTCGACACCGTCATCTATGATACCTACCAGGGTGTACTCGGGCTTACGCTCCTCGGAGATCGTCTCCTCGGAAACCGCCTCCGGCACATCCCGCTCTTTCTCCAAATCCTACCCCCACGGAGAATCTCTGACCGTCCGGTCGCTGTTGAACCCTTGCCAGGCACCAGCATACCTTGTCGTGGTCAGGCATACCACCCTGATGCCGCATTCCGCCGGTATCTCTTTCACATTATTCGCCTACCTGTAAGTTAGAATAGCCGCGATGGATACCCGCAATCAGCAGAGGCCTCCGGCCTACGGCACCAACCCGGACGAACACGAGGAAAAGCTGGGGCTCGGAGCCTGGATCAGACGCAACTCCTGGCTCCTAGCCCGCCTGTTTGTGGTCATAGTCTTCACCTTCGGCGCCTCGACTACCGCGGCCAACTTCTCCTACGGCCTGCATGGTGAGCCGGTCACCCTGAGCATCGAGCAGCTCAACCGCGGCGAACTGCCGGCGGGAACGCAGCTGGGAGACTATGTAGAGGTCACGGGCACCCCAGATTTCGGCTCTAATCCCGAGCGACCCCGTATAGCCGTAGCCTCCCGCTATGAAGCGTCTTACTACTACTTTGCGCTGAAGGAGACCGGTAGCAACCTGCTCATACAGACCGCCCAGCTACCACCGGATGTAACGAATACCGGCGAACGGGTCTGGCGCGGCAAGCTCGCCAACGTAGGCACCGTTATCTTTCACAACACCACCCAGAGTGGGCTCGAGACGGCCGGCTTACCTCAAGACGCATCCGTTCCCGTCATAGAAACGGGCGACACTCCAGAGTACTACCGCCAGATCTTCCCGGCCTACTCGACCATCATCGGGCTGTGGGTTCTCTCCATAGCCTGGCTCGTCTGGAAGAAGAACAAACCCATCCTCGGCTTATAGCAGCAATCAGCGGGATCGGAGAGGCGAGAGTTGGCAGATGAGACGTACAGCGAGTTCGGCTACGTTTGGTCCTGCGCCGCCGGCAGTCGTCGACCGGGGAGAAGCTAACAGCTGAAAGCCGATATACGAGACCTTAAAATTGGTGATGCAGGTGTAGGCGGCCTGTCAGAGGGGAGCAAAGGCTTTGGGCGGTTTCTTCAAGTTCTCGGAGCGGGGAACGAACCTCCGAACAGAGGTTATTGCGGGGCTCACAACCTTTATGACGATGGCCTACATCGTCTTCGTCAACCCTGCTATCCTCGGCACGCAAGGGACCGGCCTCCCGGTGGAAGGCGCCTTCGTGGCGACGTGCCTCGCGGCAGCGGCCGCTAGCATCGCTATGGGCGTTGTTGCAAACTTTCCGGTGGCTTTGGCCCCTGGGCTCGGCCTCAACACGGTCGTGACCTATACCCCAATCCTGGGGTCTCGGCCTTAGCTGGCAGCAGGCTATGGCCGTCGTGATCGTGGAGGGCATCCTCGTGACCGTCCTCGTCCTCACGAAGCTACGCGAGATCATATTGAACGCCATCCCACTCTCCTAAAATTCGCTATCGCCGTCGGCATCGGTTTGTTCATAGCGTTCATAGGCCTCAAGAACGCCGGTATAGTAGTTGCGGACCCAACCACATACTTGAGGCTCGGTGATTTCACGCAGGGGCCTGTCCTTCTCGCCGTTTTCGGGCTCATCCTCACGCTCGTACTCGTCGCCCGGGACATCCAGGGCGGGCTCGTCATCGGTATACTCCTTACCGGTTCGATCGGTATGATCTTCGGGGTGATCCCCTTCCCCTCCTACATAGCCTCCCTAAGACTCGACACTTCCACGATAGGTGGCGGGGTTCTGGCGGTGCCAGACGTGTTGCAGCTCTCCCTGGCTCCCCTGATCTTCGCCCTCTTCATGACGGACTTCTTCGATACAATAGGCACCGTCATAGCTGTCGGCCAGGAGGCGAAGCTGCTCGATGAGGAAGGTCGGCTACCAAATGCTGACAGGGTGTTGCTGGTGGACTCTTTAGCAGCCGTCGGCGGCGGTGCCATGGGAGCAAGCTCCGTTACGAGCTATATAGAGAGTGAGAGAGTGGTTCGGGCGTGGCCGAGGGCGGTCGTACTGGGCTTACCAGCGTAGTAGTCGGCTTGCTCTTCTTGGTTGCCTTACCGGTTTCGCCTCTGGTTTCGGTAATCGGCAGCTCGGTCCCGATCCCCGGCCCAACGGAAGGGCAAGACCTTCTGGTCTCCCGTTACCGCCCCCCGCCCTCGTGGTGGTTGGCTTCTTGATAATGACCCTCGTACGTTTCATCCCCTGGGATCGTGTAGACGAAGCGATCCCAGCATTCCTCATTATCCTGACCCTGCCGCTGACCTTTAGCATCTCTTCCTTGGGTTCGGCTTCATCTCTTATGTCCTGATCAAGCTGGCTTGCCGCAAGCCCGGCGAAGTTCACCCTTTGCTCTACGGCGTGGCGAGCCTCTTCGCGTTGGTCTTCGTGGTACCCGCCCTGCAAGGTCTTTTGTCCTGACCTTAACCTTTAGAAGCCACCGAGCTCAGAGGTTTTAGGTACGCACACCCTACTACGCAAAGCGTTTACGGGCCTCAAGAAGAGGGTAGAAGCCTTCAGCAGTGCAACGGGGATCCGGACTGGATTGTCTATACCGTTACATACTGGCTTATCACGTATCGGAGGAGGTAGTAAAACCGCTGATGCGTTTTCGGTGGGGAGTTGGCAAGTTAGGTAGGTTTCTTTAGGGAAAGGAGCAATCGAAGCATGAGCGAGCAGTGGGCCCACCAGCAGCAGTCCAGCCCGCTACAGACAGAGCGAGGCAGCACTAGAATAGAGGACAACGTCGTCGCCAAGATCGCCGGCATCGCAGGACAGGAGGTAGAGGGAGTACAGATGGGCGGCGGCACCGCCCGCGCCATCGGGGGGTTTCTGGATAGCGTAACCGGCGGCGGCGGTGAAACCCGCGGCGTCGCGGTGGAGGTAGGGGAGGTCGAGGCTGCCATCGATCTCACGATGGCTGTTGAGTATGGCAAACCGATCCCACAGGTCTCCGAGGCTGTGCGCCGCAACGTAATAAACAGGATCGAGAACCTAACCGGCCTGCAGATCACACACGTGAACATAACTGTTAACGACGTCCTGTTACCCGAGGAACGACCCCAGCTAGAGCGGCAACGCGAGGTGGAGCAGCAGGCCCAGCAGCAAGGGCAAAGGGTCCGGTAGGAACGAAAGGTAGACAGGGGCATCTTGGCCGGCGAACTGCAACTGGCGAGGGCAGTATCCGAAGCGGTCCTCGCTATCAGCGGGGTTCACTCTTTGGGTATGGGACGCTATGCCGAGGCCGCCACCTACGGAGCGGGAGAAAAGGTAATCGGGGTGGTCGTTAGCCCTGACGAAGTGAGAGTACACATCGTAGCCCGTTACCCGCTCGCCGAGCCGATACCTATCCTCGCCGAACGCATCCGCGAACGGGTAGCGTCGAGGGTAGGCCTCTTACCCACGACGGTTGTTGTCGAAGACCTACAGATAATGCTAGATGAAAGTCTTTAACAGGATAATTATTATCCTGCTCCTCGCCGGGCTCTTCATACTTGGGGTGTTTACGGTACTGTACAGCTTCGATATAGCTGGCTACCAGCTCGCAGACCTGCCAAGCACGTTGCGGCTTAATGACCTGTATGAGGGATCAAGAGGCTTCTTCAGGGACGTGGAGCGCGGCAACCTGGACGTTCTGGACGTCGCGACGCTGGTCGTCATCACGCTTTTGGGGCTGCTGTTGCTTTTCCTCGAGCTCAAACCTCCGACGCCCCAGAGGGTGCTGATGCAACGTGGAGCCTACATTACCCGGAGTACCGTTAAGGATGAAGCCACCGTGGCTGCTATGCAGAAACCCGAGGTGCTGGAGGCGAACGCGGACGTCAAGGCCCAGAGGAAGCCTGGGGCGAAGGTCGACATCAAGGCCAGCGTCCGGCGTGGAGAGAACGTGCGGGATATCCAGTCGGGGGTGCAGGACCGGGTGCAACAGCATCTGGACCGGATGGGGATTCCGGTCGACAACCTCAAGGTAGAGATCGTGGAATCCGACCCACGCGAGACCAGGGCGAGGTTGAGATGAACGCTCTTAACCGTTTATTGATGCTGATCATAGCGTTGCTCGTGGTCACAGTACCGGTGTTGCTGCTCTTGGTAGGCTTCAGCGTCATCCCGGCAGAGGAGATAGACGAATACACCGGCTACCGGAATACGCTTGACGCTCTGAGCGTTCTATCCGTCTCCGATATCACTCCGCGTGTCAGAATCGTGGCCGGGATCATAGGAGCCTTAGTGGCGCTTGTGGCCCTGTTCCTCCTTATGCGGGAGCTGGCCTTCGGGCGTCCGGTTGCCAGGAAAGCCCTCGTCGACGATACACCGGGTCGGGAGACCACGATCACGGCTCACGCCGTGCGTCGCCTCGCGGAAGGTGCTGCAAGAGAGGCTGGAGCGGTTTCCCCTAACTGCTACCTAGCTTCGAAAGACCGCGGCTACCACGTGTCGTGCAACCTCCGGGTCCCTGATAGATCGCAGAACTTTGCCGAGCTTGCAGCCCGCGCCCAGAAGAACATCCAGGATGTGCTCGAAGAGCAGAGAGTACCAGTAAAGGATGTCGAAGTTACGGTGCAAGGAACTACACCTCAAGCATAAGGGAGGGATATGATCCACTGGACCAACAAACAATGGGGGGCTTTGATTGGAGCTCTCGCAATGTTCTCGATAGTCTTGGTAGGTTTTGGGGGTACAGCCCTTGTCGTGCTGTTCGGTGTCTTGGGTTATTTGGTAGGAAAGTTTCTGGATGGAGAGCTCGACCTCGAAGATATCAGGGAGCGCTCTCAACGCCGAAGGCAGCCACGTTAGCCTCAAAACCCAGCTAATAGTTCTATATCCAGCGTCCTTTTGTGGAGGGCTCCGAACGTTTATGATTCCGGTTCGTGGAGGAAGAACTGAAGGAGATCCTAGCCGCAGCGCTCGCAGCGGCTGATCCTGAGAGGGTGGTACGCCGGTTTTTGAGTATGGAGAACGGGCGCATGAGTATCGGAGGGGAGTCTTTCGAACCGCGGCGTGTCTTGGCACTGGTGATAGGTAAGGCCTCGGGAGCGATGGCCCGAGCCGCCGGAGAAGTTCTCGGGGAAGCGCTGAACGATGGCCTATGCGTAATCAAAGCCGGACACGAAGAGCCACCACCCACCTTCGAGACCCTCGTCGCCTCCCATCCGGAGCCTGATGAAAGAAGCGCCCGGGCGGCCCAAAAAGTAGGTGAGTTTTTGGAGGAGCTTGGGGAAGGAGATCTCCTGCTTGTCCTCGTCTCCGGCGGGGCGTCGGCGCTACTGGCAGACACCGCACCTGGCATTACCCTTGAGGACCTTAAACAGCTAAACAGGGCGCTCTTGAGAAGCGGAGCGGAGATAGGCGAGATCAACGCCGTCCGCAAACATGTCTCGACGCTTAAAGGTGGAGGTCTGGTGCGAAGGGCATTACCCGCCCGAGTTGCAGCCCTCCTGCTCTCCGATGTCGTCGGTGACAATCCTTCGTCTATCGGCAGCGGCCTGACTGCCCCAGATCCGACCACCCTCGAGGACGTCCGGGGTATACTCAAACGATACGAGATCGAACCACCGCAGAGCGTCCAGGATCATCTCGAAAAGGACCACGAAACACCGAAACCAGGCGACGCGGCCTTCGAGAAGCTCACAAACACCATCGTGGGGAGCGGTCGTCTAACGGCGGCGGCTGCAGCGAAGAAGGCCAGCGAGCTAGGCTATACATCCTTCCTACTCTCCACGTACCTAACCGGGGACGCCAGAGAAATGGCCGGCTTTCACGCGGCGGTAGTAAAAGAGATACTAGAGAGCGGCAACCCTCTGCCCCCACCGTGCGCTCTTATTACCGGCGGTGAAGCGACAACCGTGGTACACGAAGCAGGTATAGGTGGTCCCAACCAAGAGTTCGCGCTGTCTTTGGCCTTGGAACTGGAGGGTATTGAAGCATGGGCAGCTCTCATCATAGATACCGACGGTACTGATGGTCCGACCAACGCCGCAGGAGGACTCGTGACCGGCGAGACCGCGGCCCTCATCCGTGAGAACGATGTGGATCCCCACAAAGCACTCGACGAGAATAACTCCTGGGAGGCTTTGAGGGTGGGTGAAGCTCTAGTATCCACCGGCCCCACGGGCACCAACGTCAACGACCTGCGGGTGATGCTGGTCTCCGACGGCACGCACCAGTAGTCGATACCCTCGTGGACAGGGTTGGCTTTGGTGACTATTCTTCCCGACGATGAGTAAGCAAGCGCGAGAACAACTTAAGCACTGGGCTCAAGACTTGAGTACGGTTGCTGTTCTCACAGACATAGACGGGACGCTGGCCCCCATAGTTCCGACCCCGGACCTGTCAAAGGTTCCCAAGGAGTTGAGGGAGCTCCTGCGGTGCCTGAGCGGAAGGTGCCGCATCGTGGCTGCCATAAGTGGCCGGACAGCCGAGGAAGCCTCCCAACTCATCGGGCTAGAAGGCATCGTGTACTACGGAAACCACGGTTTTGAGCTCCTGCGCGGTGGCGAGGTTGAGGTGATCCCTGAGGCCGCGCCGTACCGGACAGCGATCGAGGAGCTTCAGGAGAAAGCGAGGGAAGAATTAGGTCCCCTGGGCGCCTTCATTGAGGAGAAGGGCATCACTACCTCTATCCACTATCGAAATGTATCCTCCGAGGTCGGGGAGCGGTGCAAAGCGTTCGTGAAGCGTGAGGGGGAGCGGCTGGGGCTGAGGATCACCGTCGGGCGCGGCGTGGTCGAAGCCCGTCCCCCCGTCCACGCCGATAAAGGTACTTCCGTGAGACGCCTTGTCGAAGAGTACAGCCCCGAAAGAGCACTCTTTATCGGGGACGATACCACAGACCTCGACGCTTTCCGGGAACTAGAGGCCTTGCGGGAGGAAGGCATGCTCACCGAGACGTTACGCATAGGGGTAAAAAGCAACGAGGTTCCGTCGGAGATCACCTCGAAGTCTGACCTAGTCGTGGATGGGGTCGAAGGGGTTGAAGAGGTGCTGCGTATGCTCGCCCAAGACGGATAGCTGTCAGCTCTCGTCCTTGCAGCCTCGCCGAACTCTATGTACCGCGCCACTTGGGATGGGCTGCTATATCCTTCAGCTGGGCTTTCACCCACTCTTCAATGTCGTTTTCAATCACGGTCTGCCTAAGCACCTCCGCGCGGCGGGTGCGTTCATCGTCAGGCATGTTGAAGGCTTCGTATATCTTAACGGCCTGTTCGTCTATATCGAAGGGGTTGACGGTGAGAGCGTGCTCTCCGAGTTCCTCATAGGCGCCGGCATTCTCGGAGAGGATGAGGACGCCATCCCGCTCGTTGATGACAGCGGCTTCTTTGGCCACTAGATTCATACCGTCACGGACGGCGTTCACAAGGAGGGCATCATAGTTTTTGTAGGCGGCGACGGAGCGAGGAAAGTTATCCTCCATAGAGAGCACGATGGGTTCCCAGGAGTCCGTGCCATACTTCTCGTTGATCTCGTCAACGGCTCGTTGTATAGCCCGCGCGTAACTTGCGTATTCGGGGATGTCGCCGCGGGAGGGCTGAAGCTGGGCAAGGAAGGTGACCTCTCCTCGCGTATCTGGGTAACGTTCGAGCATGCGCGCGTAGGCTGCAAAGCCACGGACCACGTTTTTCGAGAGGTCCATCCGGTCTACCCGAAGGAGGAGCTTGCCGGGGAGGTCCTTGACGAATTCTTCCTCCTTCAGGACCTCCTCGCTTTGCGCAAGCTTCTTGAACTCGTCGGGGTCTATAGAGATCGGATATGGGCGCACCCACACCTCGCGCTCCCGAGTGTGAATTACACCCTCCTCCTCATCGGCCTCGACGTTGAGCACTTCGTGGGCCGTCCGGGCGAAGTTCCGGGCATAGCGATGGGTGTGAAAGGCGACGACGTCGGCCTTGAGGAGGCTTCTCAAGACGTCTTCCCTGATGTACTCGGGCAGAACACGCCAGTGGTCGGGCTCGGGCCAGGGAATGTGGGAGAAGAGGGAGATAAAAGCGCCGTCCCCCAGGCGTTCCCGGAGAAAGAGCGGAAGCATGTAGAGCTGGTAGTCGTGGACAAGGATCACAGGCTCCTCTCCCTCCTGCGCGGAGGCTTCCAGCGTACGCGCTACGGCCTCGGCGAAGTTTTCGTTCACGGGGATATAGCCCTCTTCCCAGGCCCTTTTCGTGCTGTCGCCGAGCTCGGGGGTGTACGGGAGGTTGTAGAGGCCATGCTGCACGAACCAAAGCAGAGGATTGGCCAGATGGTTGTACATGAGGTCATAGGCTTCTCCTTCATGCTCGACGAGCACGACCTTTAGATCCTCGACCTCGTAAGGCACACCGTCGCGTAGAGCCTCTTCAGCGACGCGAGCGTCCTCTTCGCTTATGGCCGAGGCGATCCAGACGGCGTCCCTTCTGTGGCGCAGGACGGCGTTCAGCGCCGTGACGAGCCCGCCAGCCCCGCGAGAGTACTCACGCTCGCCGGAACCTTCGGATCCCGAACGTGAAAACGTTACCGGCCCCCGATTCGAGACGACGACGAACCGCGCATCCCTTCCGTCCACGTCGACGTTTACCCCTTCAGCTTGTGCAACCATGGTTACTCCTCCCCGGAGTTTGCCTACACCTTAAGCAGTTTAGCGAAGAGCCTGAGGTCGTCACGCAAGAGACGGGGGGTAAGATAATGCTTCCGAACGTGCTCCTTGCCACGTTGGCCCATCTGACGGGCGAATCCCGTATCTTTAAGAAGCTTAACGCAGGCAGCTGCAGCGTCCGGTACGCTGTCTATAAGGATGCCACCCCCTCCCTCGACCTGCATCGGGATGCCGCCGACTCTACTGGCCACGAGGGGTCGAGCCTTCCAGAGCGCCTCCGTGACCACGAGGCCGAAACCCTCGCGGATGGATTTCTGAATCACCACATCTGCCAAAGATTGGAAGGCGTTGACTTCAATGGAACCGACGTTGGTGAGGTTAGAGAAAAGGTAGATGTCCCTATCATCCGCAGCGTAGTTGACGGTCTTATACCAGTAGTCCCAACCCTCAGGGTCATCGTGGGCCATCGAGCCGACGAGCACTAGCTGGACCTCGGGGATCTCCTCCTTCACGAGCCGGTAGACGTCTATGACACCCAGAGGGTCCTTCCAGGGATCGAAGCGCGAGACCTGAAGGATGAATGGCCGCTTCTCATCGATCCCGAACTGGTTGGTTATGTAACGGCTATCATCGGCCAAGAGCGCCATGTTCTTCGGCGATAGCGGGTCTATGGCTGGAGGAATAATCACCAACCCCTCAAGGTCGAGGTTCGGCGGGGTGTACTCTTTCATGGTATAGACCTGGGCATCGTATTCCTTTATGTACGGAGAGAGGTAGTCGAGGACTTGCCCGTTCGGGGTCGAGGTATCTATGTGACAGCGCCAGATCCACTTCGTCTCCGGTGAGAGCCCATCGCTGAAGTGCTTGAGCAAGGCGGGTTGCGGGTCGTGCACGAAGATGATGTCCCATTCGTCCTCGAGCGCTTCCGCCGACTGGCGGTTGTACTCCTCGTAGATAGCCCGGCTCCCTACGGTCAGGTCATACGGGGCTCCTTGCAGGGCATTGTGAAAGCCTTTGGTAACGTTGAAAAAAGGTTCCGCCCCGAACATCACACCCCACTCCACCGCAAGGCCCGAATCGCGCATGAGCGGCACGAGGGTGTACAGTATCTCCGCAACACCTCCACCGAATCTGGTAGCGTTCACGTGCAGGACCCGGGCACCCTTCAAACGTTTCGAAAGGGTTTGTAGCTCCTCATAGAGTTCTTGCCGAACGATGCTGCGGTAGTCGGCCAGAGACTTGTTGCCCGCGCTTACTTGCTGCAGCAAGATCCTCTCCGATCCACGGTAGGTAACGCTACGATATCGCGCGCCACTATATTGACGTCCTCAGCGGAAAGGTGCAACCGCTAAGAAACGCAGCCACGAATTTTGGTGCTTCTAAGGTTGGGAGATCCGTCCCATAGGCGTTCTGCGTCGTATCATCTTCAGGCGTGTGCCACCTCTCACCGTCGAGTCCAAGATCACCTCGTCGACGAGGCTTTGGATCACCGCGAGCCCAAATCCGCCATGCTCCCCACGCTGCTCGCTGAACCCTTCGATGTCGAAGCCTCCACCCTCGTCTATAACGGTGATCTCCACCGCCTCGGGGATAACCCTATATTTGATCAGAAAGGAGTCGACCTCCGCGTGCCGGATGACGTTGGTAGCGGCTTCAGTAACGGATAGCTTTAGATCATAGATATCCTCAGGCTCGAAACCAGCGAGCCGCCCCACGCAGGAGATAACCAACCGGGCGAGTAAAATGTACTCTGCACTGCTCGGTATCTTCAAAACGATGGGCTCGGGGTAACCAAGCCCTTTTTCTCGTCCAGCTTCCATAGTTTTAAACCATCTAGTTGCCTCAAGAGATCGACGCAGCAGCCCCTAGAGGCCAACTACCTATCCATCTCTATGCTTTCGCGGATATCTCTTACCCAGAGACGGGTGTGTTTAACCAATACAGCAGAAGACGGATGATCGAAGACGTGCCTCTTTACTACGCAGCGCTGTTAGCTAAACTCTTGCGAGGCCGCGCTGAACGCGATGGCCGCCAGAGTGGGATCCTAACGACGGTAAAGAGAAGCGGCCCCGGATCGGGACCTCCCCTCTGGAACGCTACGGTATAACTACCAAGGATGTACCCAGGCTATTGGTTCGCCAAGGTTGCTCAGGGGGACCGTGGTGACCTTACCTTGCAGCTCATTGGCCATGAGGACACCGCTACCCGTCCACATACCGACGCCGTCTCCCCAGACGCCTATGTCGCCAGCCACGGGGGCACCGTCGCGGTGGGGGTAGCTCAAATAGGCCGACGGAGCCCACGGCAGCTCGCCGAGACCGAGATTCCTCGCGATCCAGCGCATCAAGCCGGTGCAGCTGAACGTGTTGGGCCCGTCGGTACCCATCGCGTATGTCTTGCCCATTTGCTGCATCCCCATAGCAACAGCAGCGGCCCCCGAGCCGCCCGCCGCGGAAGGCTTAGCGGAGGTGTTCGAAGTGCTGGCACCATTTGGACCGGCGGAGGTATTCGACGTGCTGGCAGTCTTCGGATCAGCAGCCAGCTTGTTAGTTGGGTTGAGCGCGTTGGGCTGGGCCCCCGCGATGGCTGGCGGCTGGGCATTTCCCAAGGCATTAGCCAAGTTAGAGCCTTGCGCTTGGGCGTTCGCGTTGGCTTGCTGGGCATTGTCCTTAGCCTCGCGGAAATTTTTCGCAGCCTGAGCGAGAGCTGGGTCTTGGGTTAGGCTAGGCGCGAGAGGGGCTTGGGCCCCGCTACTATTCAAGGGTGCGCCTTGGGCCGCATCACCCTGGGGGTTTCCGCTCGGAGGATCCAAGCTAGCAACTTTCTTCGCGACATCCTGAGCGGCTTGGTTCAACTGGTTTTGAGCCGCTTGGGCCGCATTCCCAGCCTGTATGGCGTTATCGAACGTATCCTGGACCGCCGGGATCTCTTCCTGCGGGATGCCCATACTCTGGGCCGTCTCCTCGGGGAGCTGGGGAGCTTCCGTAGCGGGCTGTTGGCCCGACTCATCCAACCCTACCGGCCCGTCCTGGGGCATCTGCTGGATCTCGTCAACGACCTCCCGGGCAGCATCTAAGTTCTCCTGAGGATCCGCGTTAGAAGGATCCGCGTTAGAACTATCCTGGCGTGCATCTATTTCGTTTTGGAGCTCCTCCGCACTAGTAAGCGCCGCATCCCTCTGCGCCTGCGCCTCGTCTTGGGCTTGTTGTGCCGTGTCCATATTTGCCTTCAGGTCTACCTTGATCTGTTCGAGCTCGTTGCTCTGCTTTCTGAAGTCCTGAACCTCGTCCGCCATCCCGAGGAGCGCCTTTATCGAGAACCACAACCGGTTCGCGAAGTCAGAGAAGGATTCCGCACTAAGCAAAAAGTCTAGGAGGTAGAGGGGGCCGGCCTTGTATACCGTTACAGCCTGCTTCTCCAAGCTGGCTTGGGCCTTCTTGAGACCGTCTTCAGCATCTGCCTGCTTCAACACCGTCTCGGCAATGTTCTGGTTCAACTGGTCTACCTGAGAACGCGCGCTGTTATATTTCTCGGCCGCCACCGCTGCATCCCACTGCATCTGCGCGAGCTCATCCTGGTTTTGCAAGAGCTCGCTCTGCGCTATGGTGGCCTCCTCATTATTGCTGTCCCCATTGTTCTGCGGCTCAGCACTCGCTGATACCCCGAACGAGAGCACCATTATAAGAATAAAACCGAGAAGTACTATTAAGCTAACCCTGCGAGACATAGCTTCCGGGCTCCCTCCCGCCGTTTATATAAGCTTTTAGCAGGGGATCTATCGAATCCCCCCTCCTACGCTATGCACTCTAGAGAAGCCACCCGCATCGTGCAACACCTTTGCACCGCAAAAACAAACCCCCGATGGCGAGAACCTGGCTTAAATAAAGGGAATTCCTGTTTCCCAGGCGAAATGGTTTTTTAATAATTCTTAATAGTCGTAACGTTTATGTAAGCCGGCAAGCGGGTATATCTCGCGGGTTATTCTCCCCTCTTCGGAGAATTCGTCCGAAGAGTACGAGGGTTGCGAGCCTCAATAAAGACTAACAAGCAAGGATGGAAAGTAATAAGAGCAGAACCACAAGCATGCAAGGAAGCAAGGTTATGTACATGAAGGTGAATTGGTGAGGTTAAAACAATAAATTAGGGAAGGCTACAAAATAAAGTAGGCCCACAGCGGGGCCTACCCTCTGAATACTAAAGTTTTCGTGCTAGCTCTTAGGGTCCTTTACCTACCTCTAGCGACCTTACATGGGCTGATAGACACAGTGGAAGTGGAGGTATCAGTCGCTCTTCCCCTACCCCAGAGGTACTGGGGGCATGTTATCAGCTAGGCGAGCCATATACTTGGCCCCAATAGGATCAATGCTTATGGCGGACGCCGCTATTGCTATCGAACTATTTCAAGGACGTACTTTGGCTACCGGGTCACCCATCTCAGTTACGGGTATTTCTTCGACCTTTCCATCAACCAAATTAGACATGACCAGCATGCCGTTCCCCTCGTATATAGCAGCCGCACCACCATAATCCCATATATCGCCCGGTAGGTCACCACCGGTGGCGGCAGGGTACCGACCCAGATAAGCCGATGCATCCCAGGGGGCATCGTTGTCCTTGCCGCTAGCCCTTAAGGCATAACGCACCAAACCGGTGCAACTAAACGCGTTGGGCCCGTCCTGACCCTCTACGTGGGGCTTGCCTAACTGCGCTCTCGCAGCACCGACGATCGCGTCTCCCGAACCGCCTCCCGTCGGCGCAGTAGTACCTGTATTCCCCGTCGGCAAATTACCTGTATTCCCCGTCGGCACAGTAGTATCTGTATTCCCCGTCGGCACAGTAGTATCTGTATTACCCGTCGGCAAATTACCTGTATTACCCGTCGGCAAATTACCTGTATTACCCGTCGGCAAATTACCTGTGCTTCCCGCTGTGTCAGCAACCGCCGACATTCCGAACCCGAGAACAAGAACGATAACAAGACCGAGAAGTATTATTAAGCTTACCTTTCGAGGCATAGCGTCCGTACTCCTTCCCGCCGTGTATATAAACCTTCATACTGGGGATCTGTTCGGATATCCCCTCTGACGACTCGGCACTCTAGAGAACGCGGGCGCGTTACGCAACTCTCCCTTTGCTACAAAATAAACCTCTAACATCGCGAACGCGGCTTAAATAAAGGGAATTACTGTTTCCCGGGCGAAATGGTTTTTTAATAATTCTTAATAACCGTAATGATAGCGTAAAACGCTCTTCTTTGTGAGCTGTCTTTTTGGAGAAGTATTCAGGCCTGAGCGCAGCAATTACGGGGAAAACGGGAGACGACGAACGGAAGGCGGAGAGCGGTTAGGGAAGGAGGAGCCACGCAAGCATAAGAAGCACAGTGGTTAAAAGCATCAGGAGCGGGAACCAGGTTCTTGGGTATAGGGAGCGACGCCACGGAGGGCGAGAAAGGCCCGCCAAAAGCGACGTTTGGCGTCTGCATCGCTTAGGGCCGGAGCAAGTGCGGGGAGTCGGAGGCCGGAGGTACCCTTCGTCCAAGCGAACCACGAGCCTTCGGAAGACCCTGAGAATCCTGTTTTGGCGAGCGGATAGTTAAGAGAGTCGATGGCGCGGGCGACGTCAGGCCCGACCGCCACCAGAGCGCTGGGTTCGAGGGAGAGTATGTCCTCAAGGAGGATAGGCGGGTACCAGATGACATAGGCCGCATCTAGCTTCACGGCGGCTAGGCTACGGCAGAGGGCATCTGCCAGCCGGACGCTCACCGCTTCGTCGGCTATTTCCGCGATAAGCACGATGCCGGAGAGGGGGTCACCGAAAGGCTCAAGGCACCCGATGCGCTCAGGGCGGGCTACCTGAGGGGTGGCCTCGTGGCAGATCTTTGCCTCGTAGTCCTTTATAGAGGGGTGGGAAGAGGCACTTTCGAACACGTAGATTTTTAGCTTTTCGTAATACGACGTACGTGGAGAATGCGCTGAACAGTGGTCACGAGGGCGCCGGAGGCCACGAGTCCGACGCCAACAGTCAAAAAGCCCACTAGGGAGAAGACCGAGAGGATCAGTACGCGGCCCGCACGTTCGAGGAGGCCGAGCTCACACCGAAGGTCGAGGCCTTCGGCACGGGCGCGAGCGTAGGAGGTCATGAGCGAGAAGGTCATCGCTACGCCGGTCAGAAGAGCCTCGAAAGGCTTCGAAGAAGCCGCGTAGAAGAAAATCAAGCCGACGAAGATCGCCGACTCGGAGAGCCTATCCAGGGTTGAGTCTAGAAAGGCTCCGAAGGCACTTATCCGGTTGGACTCACGGGCAACCGCACCGTCTAAGGCATCGAAGAGACCCGCGAGGAGCATCACCACGCCGGCCGTTTTGGTATAGCCCATTGCGAAGAGTACCGCAGCGCCCACCGAGAAAGCCCAGCCCGTTATTGTAAGCACATTAGGGCGGACCCGCATAGCCGAGAGAACGCGGACTAATGGTCGGATCAGCTGTCGAAAGGTTTCCTTGTAAGAGAACGGCCGGCGTGGTTCCCGATGTGGCAACCCCATGTCCCCTACCCTCTCCTTTTCGAAAGGATTATAAGGATGTACGGCATGTGGGCCGAGACGATGAGCTTTTTCACGAACACTCTTATCTCCGATGCTTCGATGGCGATATTTTCTACGTCCCGACAAATATACCAGTACTCGCTCGGGCAGCATCAGCCGGTCATTTACATCCTGGACGCTCTTTATGTATAATCTTACCCCACTATGCGAGGGGGTAGCGCACAACGGGCTCAATATGTAGGGCCTGGATACCCGGACAATACGAAAGCAGCAGTGCAGCAGCAGAGGCCAGTGCCTGGTCGTCGGGGCACGCGCAAACCGAGTAGAACCAACATCTACCGTCGCCGCCGCGTATTCGCCGTCTCCGTAGTTCTGTTGAGTATTCTGGTGCTCGTATTTGCAGCGTTCGCTCAAGACTCGGAAGTAAGCGACCGGGGTCTCCCGATAGACCCGAATAACGCGACACCGGACGTGGTACTGACAGAGGCAGCCGGGGTCTACATCTCCAGCCCCATTCGCCCCGAGAATCTCACAGGGCTCGGTTACCACCCGGAAGGTGAGAGCCTTGCCCAAATGTCGCCGCGGGGGAGAAATCTTTCCGGTAATTCCATATTCAGGCTGTTCGCGACCGACTCTACCCCAGAAAAAATCCAGTACTATCTCATGGATCCAGCCGGTAGGCCAGGTCCACGCACAGGTGCTCTAGATGTCGGGGCTGAGGCCGGAACGAGCGTCTACGCGCCGGTGACCGGCACAGTGGTGGCGATACGTCCGGACCCTATACTACAGGAAGGTGGTAAAGTCGTGGAGATAACGCCTGCCGACAACCCGAACATCAGGGTCAACGTCTCCTTCGTTCAAGATGTAAACGGTGAACTGGGTCCTAAATCACCGGTAACGGCCGGTATTACCGAGCTCGGAAAAGTGGCCGATTCACGGAAGGTTCTAAGCCCTCAGCTCGCTTCCTACACCGCCGGCACCGGCAACCACGTTACGATCTCGGTCCCGAAGATCAACTGATGAAATCCAGCACTTCTGTCATGCTTCCGACAGGCGTGTAATACATAGGGTTGATGTTTCTCGAGCTTTTCGAGCGGAACCCTGCGGGAGCAGTAGCGTTCCTATTGGGGGTCCTTGTCGGCATC
>JAFAPF010000372.1 GCA_019247245.1 Rubrobacter sp.
CAGCTGCTGGCCCATCTGCCTAGTGTCCTCCGCCTGACTACGAAGGTTCTCTATGACCCTGTTGAAGAACTCCTGGGTGAGCTGGGCGTTCTGCTCCTGAGCATTTACACCACGATCCGCTGCTGCTCTAGAGGACTCTACCAAGGCATTGGTGAATTCTTCTGCGGCTTGGTTTAACCTCTGCTGTTCTTGCTGGTCCATTAGCTTGCACGCTCCTTTCTTATACACTCCAACAACAACCTACTATACATCTCCGCTAAGCTGCGGCTCTAAACATCGGTTTTGGAGGTAAAAAACATCCTCGCCTTAGCGACCGTGGGGGTAGGTGGTACTCGCTCGGTTAGAAGATGGAAGCACTGGACACGGTTCTCTCAAAGAGAAGCGTCAAGTCTACAAGTCCTTTAGAATGAGTACCTCTGAAGGATAAAAGGGACGGTGGCCAGAGGGTTTCGACTCTGGCTATACGTCGGATTCCGTGGCTGGCTCTGTCAACACGAAGGATTTATGCTCATAGATTCGCACACACACCTACTCCGGTTGCAGATACCGCCGGAAGTGGCGGTCGAGGGAGCTATAGAAGCGGGGGTGCTCACCGTCGTCAACGTGGGGACGGATGTGGAGGACTCGCGGAAGGGAGCGGCGCTCGCAGCAGCGTTGCCGAGCGTGTACTCGTCGGCGGGGATTCATCCGCACAACGCGGGAACGTACACGGCGCCGGATCTGGAGGCTCTAGCGGAGCTTTCCGAATCACCAGGTATAGTAGCCCTGGGTGAGGTGGGACTAGACTACTACCGGGGAGACTGGTCGGCGGAGATCCAGAAGGCGCTCTTCGAGGATGTGATCTCGTTGGCCAACGATACACGTCTCCCCCTGATCATCCACTCTAGGGAGGCATTCACCGACACGATAGCCTGTCTGGGATATGCTCGAGTCCCAATCGTGTTGCACTGCTTCGAGGGTGGGGAGCAAGAGGTGCGAGAGGCTGTCGAACGTGGCTACTACTTGGGGCTTGCCGGGAATGTAACGTACAAGAATAGCCGAACGGTGCACGTTCTTGAGATGCTCGACCCGGAACGTATCCTCATTGAGACGGATGCTCCTTACCTGAGCCCGCAGGCGGTGCGCTCCAAGAAGAACGAGCCGAAGTACGTGGTACATACGGCACGCTTCGTGGCCGGGCGTATCGGCATGCGAGAGGAGGAGTTCGGCGCCCTCACGAGCCGCAATGCCCGTAACGTTTTCGGGTTACCGCTCCAAACTTAGTTCGCTGCTTTGGACCGGCCAGAGCTTCATTTACCCAAAAAACGCTTCGGCCAGCACTTCCTCGAAGACCCGAACACCGCCCGTATCGTCGCCCGGGGTGTCACCGATGAGGACGTCGTCCTCGAGGTGGGACCAGGCCGCGGCGCGCTCACCGTCATCCTCGCCGAAGGAGCGAAGCTCGTCCACGCCCTCGAACTCGACCCGGACGTGCTCCCTACCCTACAAGAGGCGCTAAAAGAGTACCGAAACGTCCTCATCTACCAAGGAGAGGCCCTGACCTTTGACTATGGAACGCTAGATCCACTTCCGAACAAGCTCATCGCCAACCTCCCTTACAACGTTGCCTCGCCGCTTGTGTTGAAGCTGTTGGAAGAGGCGCATTTTCTTATGGATCTACGCTTTATGGTGCAGTTGGAAGTCGCTAGGAGGATGGCTGCAGATAGGAGAACCAAGGATTACGGAGCTTACACAGTTCTCGTACAGCTCCTCGCGCGGGTGCGCATGGAGCACAAGGTCTCGCCCAGGGTCTTCGACCCACCCCCTAGAGTATGGTCGGGTATCGTCGCGATGGAGCGGCGGGAGTTCCCAAAACACTATGAGCGTGTCAAGGAGTTGGTGCTCGCTTCTTTCAAGAGCCGCCGCAAACGGCTCGTCAACAATCTATCAGAGGCATTGCGAGGTGACGCGCTGGATGCTTTGCACGCCATTGGTCGCGGGCCGGACACACGCGCCGAGGAGCTGAGACCCGAACATTTCGTAGTGCTCTCGCGGGTGCTGTGGGAGGCGGGTTGACCAAGATATTTCTGCGGGCGTACGCGAAGGTGAACTATGCCCTTGAGGTGCGCGGGAAGCGCGAGGACGGATACCATGAGATCTCGAGCGTCATGCAGAGCGTCTCGTTGGCCGACGAGGTGGAGATTGAACACTCTCGGGAAGGCTTCGATATCGCGGTCGAACCAGAAGGCACCGAGGTCGGACTGGCCAGGGAGAACACGGTTTATAAAGCCCAGAAGATGCTCGGGGAACTTGTCGGCTTTAGCCTTCCGGTGAAGGCGCGTCTGTACAAGAGGATTCCCACCGGAGCCGGGCTCGGTGGCGGTTCAGCCGATGCGGCGGCCATGCTTGTGGGTTTGAACGAGCTCTTCGGGCTAGGCTTGAGCCCTATCCAGCTGCGGGAAGTGGGCCTGCGAGTAGGGGCGGACGTGCCGTTCTGCCTCGCAGGCGGCACGGTGCTCGGGGGGGGCATAGGTGAGGTTCTCAAGCCCCTTCCTGCGCCGCCCCCACACCATCTGGTCATCATCAAGCCGGCTGCTAACGCGTCGACCGCCCGCATCTACCACGCTTATGATGAGCATCCGAAGGAGAGGACTCCGTCCGTCGCTCCGGTAGTCGATGCCCTGCGGGTGGGACACCTGTGCACGCTCGCCCGGTCTTTAGGCAACGACCTCGCACCGGTGACCAAGGGTCTAGTACCCGAGGTACGGGGGCTTGAAGAAGGGCTACGGCGCGCAGGCGCTTTGGAGGCCTCGATGAGTGGAAGCGGGACGGCGGTTTTCGGCATCTTCGGCTCCGAAGCGCAGGCCCGAAGCGTGGCGGATGGGCTGCTGGCGTCCTTTGTGGGGGTTTGCGAACCGGTGGTCCGTGGGGTAGAGCTTCTATAAGGTGGTGATTCCGTTCTGCGTGCATGACGGTTACAAGTAGCTTAGGTATAATCGCGACGTTGCGGGCGGTGCCGCAGCAACGAAGAGCGAGGGACGGCGTTCGCGTTGGGGCGTAGCCAAGCGGCAAGGCACCGGGTTTTGGTCCCGGGATCGCAGGTTCGAATCCTGCCGCCCCAGCCTTGGAAGCAGGCAATCACGTTAGCTGTGGAGTAGTTCGAAGGAGTTGTAAAGCCCATGCCTTACGAGGAAATCTCGCCGATTTTTGCCGCCGTCCTGGCGGCCGGCAAGGGCACCCGGATGAAATCCAACCGGGCCAAGGTGCTACATACCATCTGTGGCGTACCGATGGTGAACTACGCAATCGCTGCACTTAAGCCCATAGAGCCGCAAAGAACCCTAGTTGTCGTAGGCCATCAAGCCGACGAGGTGAAGGCGGTCCTGCCGCCTACGGTCGAGCCCGTCTTGCAAAAACAACAGATCGGTACCGGAGACGCAGTACGCGTGGCGCTCGAAGCCATAGAGGAAGATGAAGGCACTCTCCTCGTCGTGAACGGGGATGGCCCCCTTATCTCGTACCACACCCTCACCGAGCTTCTTGAGCGTCACCGCTCGGCGGGGGTGGGAGCGACGGTGCTGGTGGCAGAACTTGACAACGCGACGGGTCTGGGCCGGGTGATGGAGGACGCAGGGGTGGTGCGGATCGTCGAGGAGAGGGACGCGACAGAGGCGGAGAAGCAGATACGTCTCGTTAACTTGGGACTCTACGCTTTCGAGCTTGAGGAGATTCGACGAGCGCTTGCGCTCGTCCTTGTGGAGAATATCCAGGGCGAGTTTTATCTTACCGACGCTCTGGAGGTTATCGGCAGGAGAAGCCGAGCCGTCACCTACCGCGTCAAGAATCCCGAAGAAGCGAACCTGGTCAATGACCGGGCACATCTGGCTCTGGCTGAGGAGATCCTGCGTCGACGTATCCTCGACGAGCATATGAGGAAGGGGGTAACGGTCCGGGACCCAGCCAGCACGCATATAGAGGCATCGGTAGAGATCGGGCGCGACACCGTCATCTTGCCAGGGACGTTCCTGCGCGGGGAGACGAGGATAGGCTCCGACTGCGTGATCGGACCATCGACCGACTTGCTCGACACGGTGGTAGATGATGGTGCGCTTGTCGAACACTCGGTAGGACGGGGGGCCGTGGTCGGCGCCGGTGCAAGCGTGGGGCCATACGCGTACTTGAGACCTGGAACGGTGCTCGGGGAAGCTTCGAAGGTCGGGGCCTATTGTGAGGTCAAGAACACGTGGGTCGGGATGGGGAGTAAGGTGCCTCATCTCTCTTACGTTGGAGATGCGGAGATCGGCGAAGGGGCCAACCTGGGGGCGGGTACGATCACGGCCAACTACGATGGGGAGAACAAGCATCACACCACCATAGCGGACGGCGTTTTCACCGGGATCAACACAAATTTAATCGCGCCAGTTACCATCGGCGAGAATGCTTACCTGGGCGCGGGAAGCGTGGTGAATAAGGATATACCGCCCGGCAAGCTCGCGATGGGGATGCCGGCGCGTGTGATTGGAGACGCGTCGAAAAAGGTGCCTGAGGAGGGGAAGAGGGATCGTAACGGATCGCGGCATGGAGGGACGGAGGAATAGTACGTATGATGCGCGATGGCTATTTGGAACTAACGGCGGAGAAGCGACTGTTGCTTTTCAGTGGCTCGGGCTACCCGGAACTCGCCGAGAAGATAGCCGAACGGCTGGACATCACCCTCGGTGAGGTCGAGCTCACCCAATTCTCGGGTGGGGAGATGTACGCCCGCTATGAGCAGAGCATCAGGGGCACAGATGCGTTCATCGTCCAGTCTTTGGGTGAGCCGGTGAACGAGAACCTCATGGAGCTACTTATCATGATCGACGCAGCCCAGCGCGCCTCTGCGGAAAACATCGTGGCGGTCATTCCCTGGTTCGCTTACTCGCGCCAGGATAGGAAGACCAAGCCTCGCGAGCCAATAACGGCGCGGCTGGTGGCGAACATGATACAGGTCGCCGGGGCCGAGAG
>JAFAPF010000414.1 GCA_019247245.1 Rubrobacter sp.
CTACCGATCACTATGCCGCGGCTCTCAACTTTGTTCGCTACAATGCCCGCGTCAATCTGGGTCTCGAGCCCAAAACGCGGCTTCTCGACTGGCACAGGCCCGAGACCAAAGGATTTGGCCCCTTCGACCTCATACTCGCCGCCGACGTGCTCTACGAACCTAGGAATGTCCCGGCGCTTGCTGCCTTGATCCCCGAGCTCCTCGAGCTTGGTGGTGATATCTTACTTGCCGATCCTCGCCGCAAAGATGCCCCAACCTTCTTAAAGAAGATGCAAGACTGGGGCTTTCGCCTCTCGACGGAGGAGTATCGCGTACCTTCGGGTGCGCAGCGCATCACGGTCCTAGTGCACCGGCTCCGGCGATGATCCTTGTCGTTAGTCTATCGTCACCTTAGATAGGTATTTCTCTTCGCGCCTGTCTTCTGGTTTCCTGCTAGGGGGTCTCGTGGTCCGGACCGGATAAGGTGGAAGCTATGCCACACAGCGTCTGTCGCAAGTGTGGGCCTTACAGCGGCTTGCCATGGGGGTTAACCCAGATGCACCACGCCACATCACACTTGTGCGTATGTCTTCTGAGTAAGGATCGTATGCACTGAGGTGAGGGGGGGTGGTAGGTCGATAACGCTACAAATGCTGAAGGTGCAGGAATACGTTTAATAGAGATTTAGCCGAGAGTTTACGTTTCTGAAACCTTTCATCGAGGGCCTGAGATTATTATGAACTGTGCTTATGAGAAGCAGAGTCGAGTAGCTATGAAGGCGCGAGTTTGGGGGTCACAGCGCGATGACACGCCGAAAGCTGCTCGGGGAAGCGACGATAGTGGGGGAGGAGCTATGGACGTTATCGACTGTACTCGCTGCGTGGTGTGGTACGGGCCAGGGATATAGCTATGGCTCTTGCTCTGTATGATCTGGATAACACTCTTTTAGCCGGTGACAGCGAACGCGCCTGGTGTGAGTTTCTGATCGATATAGGTGTCCTCGACGGGGACGAGTTTCGCATCGAGAATGAGCGTCTCTACAAGGAATACCTTGCTGGAACCCTCAATATCTACGACTCTATCAAATTTCAGCTCAAGCCCCTGACCGAGTACTCGCCAGACAAGTTGCAACGCTGGCAGGAGGAATTCATGGCGTCGCGCATCGAGCCTATGATCACGCCAGCGGCGGTTGCCCTTGTGGAAAAGCACCGCGCGGCGGGAGACGAGTTGGCAATTATTACCGCCAGCAACAGCTTCGTAACTCGGCCTATCGCCGAGCGCTTTCGTATATCCAATCTCCTCGCCATTGAGCTGGAGCGTCTCGGAAATCGCTATACCGGAAAAGTCTTGGGCACCCCTACGTTCCGAGAAGGTAAGGTCATACGCCTTGTAGAATGGCTGCAGGAAACGGGTCACACCCTTGAAGGCAGTTATTTCTATAGCGATTCTCACAACGACCTACCGTTGCTTCAATGGGTAGAGAATCCCGTAGTCGTCAACCCGGACCCTATCCTATGTGTCTTTGCCGAGGCGGTGAGCTGGCCCATCCTCGACGTGCACGGCGAACACCCAGGGTCACTCGAACCTCAGCCTTTACTTGCACAGCGTTAATTGCCCGGTCGGTGTGGTTCTTCCGATGTCGAGCGTGTGGGGTGACGGGGGCACCCATACAGCGTTGTACAGGCCCAGAGAGCGCCATGCTATCTGAGACCGGGCCAGGGGGGATCGAGTAATGGCCTGCTGCGCAGCGCTGCCTCTTGGTGCTCGACCGCTTTGAACAGAAAACCAAATGGCGTGAGGGAGATACGTGGAGGACGAACCACCTAAGGTTCAAGAGCGTTCGTACGATGAGCCTCCCGTTAGAGAGGTGTATCCGTGAACCGGGCGCCGAGAGGGGCGAAATCAAACACGATCTACGATGTGCTAGCACGTGTGCCGTTGTTTAAGGACGCTCGGTGGGAAGACATCGAGTTCGAGCCTCTTGACTCATTCACCAACCTCAATTACAAGGTGATCGCCTGTGACAAGGCTTATGTACTACGGATAGCCGGGGAGGGTACCTCAACCTACATCGACCGCGCTGCCGAGGAATACAACGCACGGATCGCAACGGCTGCCGGGCTAAACGCCGAAACGCTCTTCTTCGATATCAACGACGGCACAATGCTCTCGTGCTTTGTCGAGGGCTCTAGTATGGACAAGGTGCGATTCTATGATGACCCCACGGCAACCACCCGTGCCGCCCTGGTACTAAAGCGGATCCACAGCTTCGACCAAGCCTTCAGGTCTCGCTTCGACGCTTTTGAGATGATCGACTACTATCTCAAGCTTCTACGCAAGCTGCAGGTGTCGTTGCCAGAAGGTTGCGAAGAGATAAAGCAAGAAGCGGATGCGGTGCGTCAAGCGCTCGGGACGGTCTCCGCGCCCCTCACACCTTGTCACAACGACACGTGGCCGGAGAATTTTGTGGAGGTGGGGGAACGCATCTACCTTATCGATTGGGAGTACTCCGGAATGAACGATCCGATGTGGGATCTTGGCAACCTCTCGGTAGAGGCAAGGTTTAGCGCCGAGCAGGACCAGGTGATGATGGAGGCTTATTGCGGGGGCTTTGTCTGGCCCGGGCTTTATGACCGCATGGTGCTGTACAAGGCCATAAGTGATTATTTATGGGGTGTTTGGAGCATCGTCCAGTACGCAAATAACAATCCAGCGGCCGATTTTTGGACCTATACGCTTAACCGGTTTGAGCACTGCAAGGTATTGATGGGTAGTGCCGAGTTTAGCCATCATCTAAGTGCTGTGCGCAGGGGCTACTAAGAGGCCTTGAGCCCGAGGACCCTTATGAGCTTCCGTCTCCGAGCATGAAGGATAGTACCATCAGTGTTATCCCTACCACCGCGATACAGACCCCTACCCAGTTGATCGCTTTCTCGTTATAGGACTCGGCGTCCACTCCGCGCGGTACTTCGGGGCTCGAAACCGTGAGCGGATCTGTTCTCAAGCTTAGCCGTTGCGTCTCGCGGGTGGGGAGTTGTCTACTGCTACGTCCAATCGCTCTAGTCAAAAGCTCTCCTAACAAAGCGTCTCGCATCGTCGATCTTCATAGCGTCAGGGGACTGCTTCTTGAACCTCGTAGCGTCCTTGGCACGTTCGGTTATTCTCACCTATCTACCTTTGTCCTCTCCTTCCTCGACGACATCGAAACCGGCTAACCAGGGACCCCGAAGGTGGTGACAGACGGTCCGAGTGGGTGGGAGCCAACCAGCCTATAGACGATGTCTGCCACACCTTCAATGATAGGTGAAGTTATTTCGACTTGGGTTAAAGGAGAGAAAAAAGTAGTTTAAGAGTTCGCTACACGAGCGAGAGACGTGCTGGAACACCGGTATAGGTGAGCTTTAGACTGCTGGACCGATGGTCGCTAAGGCGAAAGTTCTGTTTCTGTGCACCCACAGCTCGGCCTATTCCCAGATGTCCGAGAGGCTGATACGCCAACTTGCCGGAGATC
>JAFAPF010000495.1 GCA_019247245.1 Rubrobacter sp.
GCACACGTACAAGATGGGCGTCGTCTCGGTCCCCACGCACATGCCCATGATCCGCGAGGACAAGGACGACTTCGTCTACAGTACCAAGAAGGTCAAGTATAACGCCGTCGTCGAGGACATAACAGAGCGGCACCAGAAAGGTCAGCCAATCCTGGTGGGTACGGTCTCCGTCGACGTCTCGGAGCACTTATCGAGCATGCTCAAGCGGCGTGGGATCAAACACGAGGTCTTGAACGCCAAGCAGCACGAGCGGGAGGCGGAGATCATCGCCCTCGCTGGCGAGAAGGGCTCGCTTACGATTGCTACGAACATGGCTGGGCGTGGTACGGATATCAAGCTCGGTGAGGGCGTCACGGAGCTTGGAGGATTGTATGTCCTGGGCACCGAGCGCCACGAAGCGCGCCGAATCGACAATCAGCTCCGGGGCCGGAGCGGCAGGCAGGGAGACCCGGGCGAATCTAGGTTCTACCTATCGTTCGAGGACGACCTTTTGAGGCGCTTCGGTGGTCAGAGGATGCAGGCCGTGATCGAGAAGATCGGGCTCGAGGAAGACGTGCCCATAGAGGCGGGCATGGTCTCTGGCTCTGTGAGACGTGCCCAGGAGCAGGTTGAGAACCAAAACTTCCAGACCCGCAAAAGGATCCTCGAGTACGATGACGTACTTAACAAGCAGCGCGAGGTGATCTACGCGATGAGGCGTGACATCCTCATGGGTGAGAAGGTCGACACGTGGGATTACGTCGAGGAGATCCTCTCCGACGTGGTCGGACAGTACGTCTCCGAGAATACCTATCCTGAGAATTGGGATATGGAGGCTCTCTCCGCCGAGATCAACCGCTTCTACCCGAGCCAGATTGATTTCCTACGCCTCGACGTCGAGAATATCTCTAGCGAGGAGGTGCTGGAGATGGTCCTCGAAGATGCCGCGGCTCGTCTCGAGGAGCGGAAGACCGAGTGGGAGGAGCGGACGGCAGAGCTGCAGAAGCGTGGTTTGATCCGTACGGACGGCGTCGACTCCTTCGAGGAGGCTGAACGTAGAACGCTGCTCTCGATCGTTGACTCCCGCTGGCGGGAGCATCTCTACGATATGGATAACTTGCGCGAGGGCATCGGCTGGCGTGGCCTTGGTCAGAGAGATCCCTTGGTCGAGTATAAGCGCGAGGGGTTCGACATGTTCCAGGATACGGTACAGGGCCTCAAAGAGGACTACGTGACCTACATCTACCGCATCGAGAACATCAAGCTGCGCGAGGAGCCGGAGGTACAACGCCTCTCCTACAGCGGCGGCACTGAGGAGCCCAACCCGCGCCCGAAGAGCCCGCGCAAGAGCGAGCATAAGATAGGCCGGAACGATCCGTGTCCCTGCGGGTCGGGCAAGAAGTTCAAGAAATGTCACGGTCGCGTCGATGCCGGAGCTCCAGCACCTGACGTTTGGGGTAGCCGGATGGGTGGCTAGTTGCCCGAGCTCGGCGAGAAGGCTGCGCAGCTCGAAAAGCGTCTCGCGGACCTTGAGGAGTTCTTCGACATCGAGGCCCTGCGTCGCTCCTCTACAAAGCTAACGCAGGAGATGAGTCGTCCCGCCTTCTGGGACGAACCAGAGGAGGCTAGAGAGGTCTCGGCGGAGTTCTCACGCGTCGAGGGCCATGTGAAGATGCTTGACAGTTTGCGGGCACGTCTCATGGATGCTGAAGAACTCCTGGAGCTCGCGGAGGAGGATAAAGAGCTCGCCGGCGAGGTTGGAGAGGAGATCTTACAGATAGAGAAGGCGCTGGAGGAGCTAGAGGTGAGGAGGCTTTTCTCTGGGGAGTATGACGAGGGGCCAGCGATTCTGACCGTAAACCCTGGGGCTGGTGGGGTCGATTCGCAAGATTGGGCGGAGATGCTTGCCCGGATGTACCGGCGTTGGGCAGAGCGCCACGGGTACGACATCGGGATCATCGAGTACACGTTGGGCGAGGAGGCTGGCATCAAGAGCGCCACCTACAGCGTCGCGGGTGAGTACGCTTTTGGGCTCTTGTCGGCCGAGCGGGGCGTACACCGTCTGGTGCGCATAAGCCCATTCGACGCAAGTGCGCGGAGGCACACGAGCTTCGCATCGGTCGCCGTGGCTCCGGTAGTGGATGATACGGTCTCCGTGGAGATGGACGAGAAGGACCTGAAGACCGACACGTATCGAGCCTCTGGAGCCGGAGGTCAGCACGTCAACAAGACCGACTCGGCGGTTAGAATTACACACCTACCGACCGGGACCGTGGTGCAGTGCCAGAACGAGCGCAGTCAGCACCAGAACCGCGAGGTGGCGATGCGAATTCTCAGGGCCAGGCTCTTCGAGCTTGAGCGGGAGAAGCGGGAGAAAGAGCTCGCCGCCTTGGAAGGGGAGCGTGCGGAGATCGAATGGGGAAGCCAGATCCGCTCCTACATTCTCCACCCTTACAAGATGGTCAAAGACCATCGCACAAGCGAGGAGACCTCCGATGTCGATAAGGTTTTGGACGGCGACCTAGATAACCTGATCTACGCCTATCTCAAGAGCCGCCGAGCTGCCGTTTAAAGCTTTGCCCGGAACGCGCGCACGAACCCATGTCTACTTGATAGATTACGCTTCCTTTGGTATCGTTCATAGTGGCCATCGAGGCTTTGGAGGGGAAGCGTAGGGGGCCAGTCGTGTTGATCGATATCCCTCTTATCCCTCTAGTAGTACAAAACCCGACGCGGGACTTAAACTTGCGGTGGGCGCTCGTGGCGGGCGTGGACACCGGGCGCGTCGGCTATATTTGGAGAAAATATTGATCTACTTCGACAACGTCACCAAGATCTACGATAACGACATAGCAGCTCTAAAGGACATAAACCTCAGCATAGAGCCCGGAGAGTTCGTCTTCCTGGTCGGGGCCAGCGGTTCCGGCAAGTCCACGATGGTGCGTTTGATTCTGAAAGAGTTGGAGCCTACGCGCGGAACCATCATCGTCAACGGCGTGAAGCTCTCGGGCATCCCGCGTCGGTACATACCTAACCATCGCCGGAATATGGGCTGTGTGTTCCAGGACTTCAAACTCTTACCGAACAAGACCGCCGTTGAGAACGTCGCTTATGCAATGGAAGTCACGGGTCAGAGCCGGAAGGCTATCCGCACCAAGGTGCCCCAGATTCTGGAGC
>JAFAPF010000309.1 GCA_019247245.1 Rubrobacter sp.
TCTCGGTGACGGCAACAGTGTGCTCGAAGTGGGCGGCCAGGGAACCATCGGCGGTGTAGATGGACCATCCGTCCCATTCCGAGAGGCGAATATTGTAATCGCCCAGAGTGATCATAGGCTCTATTGCGAAGGTCATACCAGGCAGGAGGCGCGGGCCTGTGTCCGGTCTCCCATAGTTCGGGATCTGGGGATCCTCGTGCATCTTACGCCCGACGCCGTGTGAGACCAAGTCCCGCACCACACCATACCCGCGGGACTCAGCCAAAGTCTGTATCGCGTAGCCGATGTCGCCGAGCCTCTTGCCAACCCGGACCTGCTCCGTAGCTACCATGAGACACTGCTGCGTAGTCTTCAAGAGCCCTTCTATATGTTCGGGCACCTCGCCGACTGTCGTAGTCGTGGCGCTGTCGGTTACGAAGCCTTCGTAGCGCACGCCAACATCCAGGGAGATTATGTCCTCTGTCTTCAGACGGTAGGAGCCAGGGATGCCGTGTACGATCATGGCATTCGGCGACGCACAGATGGAGGACGGAAAGCCTTGGTAGCCTTTGAATTCCGGCGTTCCTCCTCTGGAACGTATAAAGTCCTCGGCTATCTGGTCAAGCTCCTTGGTGGTGATCCCAACCTGGGCGTTCTCGACGAGGAGCCTAAGGCAGGCGGCTGTGATTTTGCCGCCTTCGCGCATCGCCTGTAGTTCGCCAGCGCTCTTGCGAACGATCAAGGGCCGACTAGGAGTCCTTCTCCCCCACGGCTTGGAGCACGTTCTCCGTAACCTCGTCGATATCCTGCGTTGCGTCTATGGTCACAAGGATGCCCTTCTCCTCGTAGTAGTCCTTAAGGGGCTCGGTCTGCTCGTGGTAGGTTTCCAGCCGGTTGCGGATTGCTTCCTCGGTGTCGTCCTCGCGCTGGACAAACGGCCCTGGGTCTTCCTCACTACCCTCCTCCGGTGGTGGGTCATGCTCGATATGGTAGACCTCGCCTGTAGCCTCGCTCTGCCTGCGGCCCGAGAGGCGCTCGACGAGGACGTCATCCGGCGCCTCGAGCACAACGACCCTGTCGAGGTCTTCACCGATCTCGTCGAGCATCTCGTCGAGTGCTTGGGCCTGTTCCTTGTTGCGTGGGAAGCCGTCCAAGATCCAGCTGTCGTTCTCGTCGAGGTAAGGTTTTGTCATATCGATAATGATCTCGTCAGGGACGAGTTCGCCTCGCTCGTTGTACTCCTGTATCTTCTCCCCAAGTTCGGTACCTTGATTTATCTCTTCACGTACGAGATCACCGGTTTCGATGTGCGTAGCGCCGGTCTCCTCCTCCAGCTTCGCCGCCTGCGTGCCCTTACCGGCTCCCTGGGGCCCCATTATTATGATCCGCATTACTTCTCCTTCCTCACCGTCATCGCTTCTTTCTCAAGAACCCTTCGTAGTTGCGCATCATCAATTGGCTCTCGAGTTGGCGTACCATGTCCAGTGAGACGCCGACCACGATCAGTATCGATGTGCCACCGAGGGAGATCCGGGTTCCCAGGTTCATGATGCCCGCAATGAAGTAGGGCAAAACTGCTACTGCTGCCAGGAAGACCGCCCCGAAGAGGGTGATCTTGGTTAGGACGTTGTTGAGGTACAACGCGGTCGGCTGGCCGGGGCGTACCCCCGGTATGTAGCCGCCGCTCTTTTTCAGGTTATCCGCGTGGTCAATCGGGTTGAACTGCACAGCAGTATAGAAGTACGTAAACATCACAACCAAAAGGCCATACAAGATTAGGTACGGTGCGTTTCCCGGCGCGAAGAATGCTACGAGCTGACCCCAGATCGTACCCCGATCTCCCGCGGCAAATTGCGCAAGGATTGCCGGGAATATCAGCAAAGAGGAAGCAAAGATGATCGGTATAACCCCTGCCATGTTTACTTTCAAGGGCAGGTACGTTGTGCCGCCCTGGGTCATACGCCTACCCACCTGCCTTTTGGCATAGGTGATCGGTATCCGGCGTTGTCCCTCATTTACGAAGACTATGGCCGCGATTATCGAGACCGCAAGCACCGCCAGTATCACTATGTTCGTTATGTTTCCCTGCTCAAACAACGTTCGGATCGCCGACGGGGCCCGTGAGAGGATCGCCGACGAGATAACGAGGGAGATGCCGTTCCCGAGGCCCCGCTGGGTGATGAGTTCCCCGAGCCACATAATGAGCATCGTCCCCGCCGTGAGCGTTATGACGATGAGGTAGGAGTCCAGCACCGTCGCGCCGGTGAGAACGCCGGGGAATACCTGCCCGTTGCGGAAGAAGACCATCATCGCAACCGCCTGTAAGAATGCCAGACCAAGCGTTAGATAGCGAGTATATTGTGTGATCTTCTGCTGCCCCGTCTCGCCCTCCTTGGCCAGTTCCTGTAGCCTGGGTAACGCAACCGTCATAAGTTGCAACACGATCGAAGCTGTGATGTATGGCATTATCCCCAAAGAAAACACTGACAAGTTGTTGAACGCCCCACCAGTAAAGATACCGAAAAGTCCCGTGATCGCGTTCTCGCTCGTGTCGAGACCCGCAGCGAGAGCCTGCCGATTCACCCCCGGTAAGGGCACGTAGCACCCGAGCCGATACAGGCCTATGAGCACCGCGGTGAACATTAGCTTCCGGCGCAGCTCAGGCACACTCCAGGCATTACCTAGCGCTTTAATCATGCTACCACCCCAGTACCTCGACGCTTCCGTCGGCCGCCTCTATCTTTTCCTTCGCCGTTTTCGAGAAGGCGTGCGCCCTAACAACGACGGCGCGCCCAATCTCTCCGTCCCCCAGTATCTTAACCGAAACTTCCTTCTTCCCGACAAGCCCAGCAGACCTAAGTTCCTCGATACCAATCTCATCGCCGGAGAGCTTCGCAAGTTCTCTAAGGTTGACGGGCGCGTAAAGCATAGGCCGTGCCGGTGTGTGTAGACCGCGCGCCGTACCCTTCAAGCGCGGCAGCCGACGCTGCAGGGGCATCTGTCCACCCTCATAAGCCAGGTGTGCCTTCGCGCCCGAGCGAGCCTTGGCACCCTTGTGACCACGACCGCTGGTCTTGCCAAGCCCCGAACCGATGCCGCGCCCGAGCCGCTTGCGCGGCTTCCTTGAGCCCGGGACAGGAGAAAGTTCATTCAACCTCACTATTCGTCCACCTCCTCAACCTCTACTAAGTGGCGAACCTTGTGTATCATACCGCGTATCTGCACTGTATCCCTGTGTATCTGCGAGTCCCGGATGCGCTTGAGGCCTAAAGCCCGCACCGTTCTTTTGTGGTTCTCCAGCGCGCCGATAATACTCTTCGTCTGCGTGACCTTGAGAGGGCTCATAGCGTGATCTTCACCCCCCGCGACCGCTCGATATCCGCCTTCGAGCGTAACCTCTTCAGACCATCCTCTGTTGCTCGCACCAGGTTTACCGCGGTGGTGGAACCTAAAGCCTTCGTGAGCACATCCCTGATCCCAGCCAGCTCCAGCACCGCTCGTACCGGGCCACCCGCGATAACCCCCGTACCCTCGGAGGCGGGCTTGAGTAGCACCGTCGAGCTCTCGAATTTACCCAAGACCTCATGCGGGATGGTCGTGTTACGCATCGGAACATCGAACATCTCACGCTTAGCACTATCTTGGGCCTTGGTGATAGCAGCCGGCACCGTGTTCGCCTTCCCCAAGCCCACACCGGCACGCCCACTACCGTCGCCGACGACCACGAGGGCGCTGAAATTGAACCTGCGGCCTCCCTTAACAACCTTGGCGACCCTGCGGATCTCGACGACCCTGTCCTGAAGCTCGCCACCGCTCTCGCGCTGGGCACGCTCGCGGGGCCGCGGCCGGCCGTCGTCGCGCTGCTTGGTAGTGCTACCTCCCCCTCGGGCACCCCCGCGGCTATCCATGCCTCCGCCGCGGCTCGTGCCGGAAGGACCCTGCCCCCTGCTGCGCTCATCCCTTGGTCGTACCAACTCTATACCCTCCTAAAATTCGAGGCCGCCAGCCCGCGCGCCCTCCGCAAGCGCTGCGACCCGACCATGATACATGTTACCGCCACGATCGAAGACCACAGCCTCCACCCCTACGTCGGTGGCTCTCTGAGCGATGAGTTCGCCGACCTTGCGCGCCGCCTGTGTGCGATTCTCAGTTCCCTCAACCTCGCGAGAGTTCGCCGCGACCAGAGTGTGACCCTTGAGGTCATCTATGAGCTGGGCGTATGTGTGAACATTCGATCGATAAACAGAGAGCCTGGGCCGCCCCGCCGTACCGAATATCTTACGCCGGATACGAGCCCGACGCCTGTTCTTGCTGACCCTCTTGGCATCCTTCACCGCCATGTATGTAGTGCGTCCTCCTCTAAGCGTTGTCCTCGCGCTCTAGCCGGTCTTGCCGACCTTACGTCGGACCTGCTCGTCACTGTAACGAATGCCCTTGCCCTTATACGGCTCGGGTGGTCTTACCCTTCTGATCTCCGCTGCCATTTGGCCGACGCGCTGCTTGTCTATGCCCCACACGACAATCGTTGTCGGGTTCGGCATCTCGAAGTCTATGCCTTCACGCGGCGAGATGGTAATCGGATGCGAATATCCAACCTGCAAATTGATATCCCTGCCCTGCATAGAACCCTGGTACCCGACGCCATGTATCTGACGCGTCTTGGCAAAACCTTCTGTAACACCAGTAACAGCGTTCTGGATCAAAGAACGTGTCAGCCCGTGCATCGCCCTATGTTCCGGCGTATCGGATCGGCGCTCGACGACGACATTCCCATCCTGTTGCTTGATCTCGACGCCCCGACCTACCGGCACGCTCAACTCCCCTCTCGGACCCTTAATGCTGAGGGTCTGAGCTGAGATGTTCACCTCTACCTTATCCGGCACCTCGACGGGTGCTCTACCGATTCTCGACATCTTAGTAACCCCCTAGTAGACGAAGCAAAGGACCTCGCCGCCAATACCGGCGCGTCTGGCTTCATGATCAGTGAGGATGCCGTGCGAGGTCGAGAGGATCGCTACTCCTAACCCGTCGAGTACGCGAGGGATACTCGCCTGCTTGCGGTAGACACGCCGTCCAGGCCGGCTCATCCGTCTTAAGCCCGTGATCGCACGCTGTCCATCTGAGCCGTACTTGAGCTCGATGACAAGTCTCTTCTCCACGCCCGCGCTTTTCTCTGAATAGTCGTTGATGTAACCCTGCTCCTTGAGGATGCGCGCCATCTCCGCCTTCATCCTCGAATGTGGTATTTCGACCTTTTCGTGTCTAGCCATCCCCGCGTTACGGATACGGGTCAGGAAGTCTGCTATAGGATCGTTAACGCTCATAAAACCTACCAACTCGCCTTCGTAACGCCGGGGATCTTCCCCTCATGCGCCAGTTCTCTAAAGCAGATCCTACACAAACCAAACTTTCGGTAGTACCCACGAGCCCGACCGCATCGCTGACACCTGTTGTACTCCCTCACGGCAAACTTCTTCGGCCCCTGCTGTTTAACCCATAAAGCTTTTCTCGTCATCAGTTGCCTCCTAGCTCGCCCGAAACGGCATTCCCAACAGCCGCAAGAGCTCTCGAGACTCCTCATCGGTTTTCGCCGTCGTCACCACGGCTACATCCAAGCCCCGCGTTGCGTCTACCGCGTCATAGGAAATCTCCGGAAAAATAAGCTGCTCCCGAAGTCCGAGCGCGAAGTTTCCCCACCCGTCGAAGCTCCTCGGGTTAATCCCCCGAAAGTCCCTCACCCGCGGTAGCGCGATGGAGATCAGACGATCCAGAAACTCCCACATCCGTTCACTACGCAGCGTGACCCGAGCGCCGACCGGCATTCCTTCACGGATCTTGAACCCAGCGATGCTCTTCCTCGCCCGCCTGAGCTGTGGCTTCTGACCGGTGATGCGTGCCAGATCGTCTATCGCACCGTCCAGAGCTCGACTATTCTGGGCAGCCTCGCCAACACCCATGTTTACCACAATCTTCTCGAGCCGCGGTACCTGCATCACGTTCTCGTACCCAAACTGCTCTCGAAGTGCCGGCACAACCTCCTCCCGATAGCGCTCCCTCAGCCTAGTCATCTATGTCCTTCCCAGACTTCTTGCTCACCCGGATCTTCTCCCCCGAGTCGGTAAATCGGTACCCGATCCGGGTAGGTTCTCCAGAGTCAGGGTCCACAAGCATCACGTTGGAGACATGTATCGGCGCCTCGAACGTATACAAACCCTCCTGGTTCTGCTGGGTAGGGCGAGCGTGGCGGGTTCTTATGTTCACGCCCTTAACCACCACCCGGTTATCTTTCCGTATAACCTTCTGGACCTCACCGCGTTTGCCTTTCTCCTTACCAGAGATCACCACAACCGCATCGCCACGCCTTATATTAAGGCTCATCTCTAAAGCACCTCCGGGGCGAGCGAGATAATCCTTGTATAGCCTTTATCCCTGAGTTCGCGGGCTACCGGCCCGAAGATGCGCGTCCCGCGCGGGGTGCCATCGTTGTTGATAACGACACCCGCGTTCTCACCGAATCGGATGTACGAGCCGTCGTTCCTCCGCGTCTCCTTCTTGGTTCGCACTACCACAGCCCTGACTACATCACCCTTACGTACACCACCGCCCGGGGTCGCCTCTTTGACTGAAGCAACGACCACATCACCGATTCCGGCGTTCCGCCGCTGGCTCCCTCCGAGGATCCGAATACAGAGCAAGCTCCTCGCACCTGAGTTGTCGGCCACCTTAAGCCTTGTCTCGTTCTGGATCACTACTCGGCCCTTGATATAATATTCGCGAGTCGCCACCGCTTGCGTGCCGAAAGAGGCCGCGTCTCGATGATCCTAACTGTATCCCCAGCACGGGCCGTATTATGTTCATCGTGGACCATAAAGCGCTTGGAGCGTCTCACACGCTTTTTATAAATCGGGTGCTGTACAAGCATCTCGACCGAGACCGTCACGGTCTTGTCTGGCTTATCGGAAACAACGATACCCACACGTTCCTTGCGGCTTCCGCGACCGAGCTGCGCTTTTTGCGCCGAGCCCTGATCCTGATCGAGCGCCGGGCTCGGGACAGGTCCCTCCCCCAAGCCCACCTCAACAGGCTCCCGATTCTCTAATGGTTCCTCTGCCATTATTAGTTCCCCCGCTGTTTTTGGTTCAGGACTGTCAGGAGACGGGCTATGTTCCTACGAACTTCCTTGAGCTGCCCTGTGTTCTCCAATTGGCCCGTTGCATGTTGAAAGCGCAAATTGAAGAGCTCCCGCCTCGTCTCGGCGAGACGCCTCTGTAGCTCCTCGACGTCCAGTTCGCGTGCCTCCGTCGCCTTCACGCCCAGGTACCTCCCCGCCCCACGAAGCGGCTTTTTATCGGTAGCTTCTGCGCAGCGAGCATCATGGCGTCACGCGCGAGTTGCTCGTCGACCCCACTCATCTCAAACATGACGCGGCCGGGCTTGACAACCGCGACGTAGGATTCGGGAGAGCCTTTGCCACTGCCCATCCGGGTTTCAGCCGGCTTCTTAGTTACAGGCTTATGGGGGAAGACATTGATCCAAACCTTTCCACCGCGCTTGATCTTTCGAGTCATCGCGATACGGGCAGCCTCTATCTGACGGTTGGTGATCCAAGCTGGCTCCAGGGCCTGTAATCCGTACTCTCCAAACTGCACCTCGGTGCCACCTTTGGCGATACCCCGCATTCGGCCCCGCTGGGGCTTCCTATACTTGAGCTTCTTTGGCACCAGCATTCTAAATCCTACCCTTCAGGTCCGCGTCGTCGTGCACCCCATGGTTGAGCCAGACCTTCACTCCGATCTGGCCCATCTGGGTATTAGCCTCTTTGAACCCGTAGTCTATGTCCGCATCAAGCGTATGCAACGGTACTCGGCCTTCAGAGATCTTCTCCGACCGGCTCATCTCAATGCCACCTAAACGACCACTGCATTGAATCCTTACACCCTCGGACCCACTGCGCATCGCACTGGTTAAGGCTCGCTTCATAGTGCGTCTAAACGCCGCCCGACCCTCAAGCTGCTCGGCGATAGACTCCGCCACCAGCTTGGCGTTGAGCTCCGGACGTGAAACTTCCCGCACGTTGACCTGCACTTTCTTTTTGGTAAGGCGCTCAAGCTCACTACGTAAGGTATCGACCTCGCTGCCACCCTTACCGATGACGATCCCAGGGCGAGCGGTGTGTATATCTACTGCGACCTCACCCTGCTCAGCAGCCTTACGGATTATGATGTTAGCAATGCCTGCCCGGGCGAGCTTCTCCTCTATGTGTTCCCGAATCTTGAGATCCTCGCCTAGGAGCTCCGCGAAGTCTCTATCCGAGTACCAGTTGCTCCTAAAATCTACCTTTTCGCCCTTACGTCTGACCCCAAGTCTGAAGCCTTCTGGGTGTACTTTCTGGCCCATCTACCCCTCCTCATTCTCGGGTGTGTCTATGGTAGCGGAGGAGCCAACCGGGGCTTCCAGCTCTACCGTGATGTGGCTGGTACGCTTACGGATCATAGTTGCCCGCCCCATCGCACGCGGCCTGTAGCGCTTTAGGGTCGGTCCTTCGTCTACTTTGACGACCTTTATACGCAGTTCGTCGGTATATGCATCCTCGTTGTGCTCCGCATTGGCAGCGGCACTGTTGAGGACATCGCCAAGAACCTTGGCCGCCCGCTTGTTGGTAAACGTGAGCAAGGAGCGCGCCTCTGGGTAACTCTTGCCGCGGATCTCGTCTGCCACCAGACGCACCTTGCGAGGCGCTATGCGCACGTATTTCGCTATGGCCTTCATCGACGACGCCTCGCGATTTTATCGCTCTTAATGTGCGTCCGGAATGTTCGCGTGGGTGCGAACTCGCCGAGCCTGTGACCGACCATGCTTTCCGTGCAGTACACGGGCACGTGCTTGCGTCCGTCATGTACAGCGATCGTATGGCCGACGAACTCCGGGTAGATCACCGAGTCTCGGCTCCACGTCTTAAGCATCCTCTTTTCGTTGTTCTCGTTCAGCCGCCGAATGCGCTCCATTAGGCGCTCCTCGGCGTATGGTGGCTTTTTGGACGAACGCGCCACCTAGCGCCTCCTTCCCTTCTTGCGCCGTCGAACGATCATAGCGTCTGAGCGCTTATGCTTCTTGCGCGTGGGTGATCCCAAGGTCGGCTTACCCCACGGCGTAACTGGGGCTCGACCCGGTGTGCTCTTGCCCTCGCCACCACCGTGCGGGTGGTCCACCGGGTTCATCACCGTCCCGCGTACCGTAGGCCTTACACCAAGGTGTCGCTTGCGGCCCGCCTTGCCCAACCGCACGTTCTGATGCGACTGATTGCCGACGACGCCTACGGTCGCTCGGCACTCGCCACGAACCCTGCGTCGTTCTCCGGAGGGTAGTCGGAGCGTTACGTAGTCACCTTCACGGGCGGTAATTTGAGCACTCGTGCCCGCGCTTCGAGCTATCTGGGCTCCTTTGCCGGGTTCAAACTCGACGTTGTGCACTACCGCCCCCACGGGTATGCGTGAGAGAGGCAGGGCGTTACCCACGTCGATCTCGGCGTCGGGACCGCTCATTACAACCGAGCCCACCGTTAGGTTGCGCGGCGCGAGCATGTAGCGCTTCTCGCCATCATGGTAGTGCAAGAGAGCGATGTTCGCCGAGCGATTCGGATCGTATTCAATCGCCGCGACCGTCGCCGGAATTTGGTCCTTATCACGCTTAAAATCGATGAGCCGATAGCGCCGCTTGTGGCCGCCACCGATGTGCCGAGTAGTGATACGTCCCTTATTGTTGCGCCCCCCGGTCTTCGTGTGCTTACGGAGAAGGCTCTTCTCCGGCTCCTCCTTTGTCACCGAATCGCGCGTGAGCACAGAGGCGTTTCTTCGTGCGTTAGTTATGGGCTTGTAACGTCGTACAGGCATCCTAGACTCCCTCGAATAATTCTATGCGCTCGTCTTCGGCAAGTCGGACCACAACCTTTTTCCAACTCGGCGTTCGACCCTGTGTAAGGCCCTGACGCTTCGGCTTACCCTTCACGTTCACCGTATTTACCTTACGAACCTTCACGTCGAAGGCCTCCTCCACGGCGTGCTTTATTTGGTTCTTATTCGCCCGTCGATCTACCTGGAACGTGTACTGGTTTTGTGTCTCGATCAGGTTATAGCTCTTTTCGCTGATCACCGGTCGAATAATTATTTGGTGCGGATCCATTTATCTCTTCTCCTCGAGACGTCCACGCGGGTTGACGAGCCTCTGGTAGGCTGACCACGAGAATGCGATCTCCCGCGCTCGCAGGAGCTCGTAAACCCCGTACTCGTAAGAGCTTACGACCGTCACCTCCGGCAGATTCCTGAAGGACAACGCCACGTGGTCGTCATCCTCGGTCACGATAAGCAGGGTAGGTCCCTCAAGCCTCATCTTCTCGAGCAACTCCTTGGCCTGCTTGGTCGAAGGTTTGTCGAAATGGAGAGAGTCAAGCACATATAGATCGCCATCCGCAGCCTTCGCAGAAAGCGCCCCGTAGAACGCCGCACGCGCCTCCTTACGGTTAATGCACTTATGAGATCGTTTGGACTTCGGCTTAGGGCCACCCCAGGTACCACCACCCACGCGGTTCGGTGGCTTTACATCACCTGCCCGCGCTCGGCCGGTACCCTTCTGGCGGTACAGCTTGCGCCCTGAGCCAGCTACCTCGCTCCGATCCTTGGTAGATGCCGTGAACTGTCGCCGCGCATCGAGCTCGGCAACCACAGCACGATGCATCAGGTGCCTCCTCGGCTCGGTCGTAAACTGCGGGTCCTCGAGATCCAAGTCAGACCTCTTCTCCCCAGTTCTCGCGTCGAAAAGGTGCGCTTGCGGCACCTTACTCACCAGCCTTTCGGATCTTAACCATGGAACCCTTGGGGCCTGGCACCCCGCCACGCACCCACAGCTCGTTCTTTTCAGGATCCACTGCGACGACTCGCAGGTTTCGCACAGTAACGTTCTTATTACCCATTTGCCCTGGCATACGCTGACCAGGAAAGATCCGCGCCGGATCCGCCGAAGCACCGACCGAGCCTGGCTGCCGAATGTTATGCGAGCCGTGGGTAACTGGGCCCCGATGGAAGCCGTGGCGTTTTATGCTCCCCTGGAAGCCCTTGCCCTTGGAGACAGCAGTGATGTGTACCTTCTCCCCCTCGTTGAACGCGCCCGCCGCTATTGTCTGGCCGACTTCGCCCGATACACCGCGGAGCTCCTTAAGGTGCCTACGCGGTGGGATCTCGTGCTTCTCGAATTGGCCCGCGTGAGGTTTGTTCACCTTGCGCCCGGATACTGCACCGAAGCCTACCTGCACGGCGTCATAGCCATCCTTCTCTACGGTACGTACGGCCGTCACAAAGTTGGGCTCGACCTCGATCACCGTCACGCTTATGAACGTCCCATCCTCATGAAAGGCCTGGGCCATGTGCTTTTTACGTCCGAAAACTGTCGTTGCCATAATAGCTTTAAGTTGCCTTTATCTCGACGCTTACGCCTGCCGGCAAGTCGAGCCGCTGCAACGAGTCGACCGTGCGGGGTGTAGGCTGTTGAATATCTATAAGGCGTTTGTGCGTGTGGAGCCTGAAATGCTCGCGAGAATCCTTATCCTTGAAGGGGCCTCTAATTACCGTGTACACGCTGCGCTTCGTCGGCAAGGGAACAGGACCGAACACAAAGGCGCCGGTTCGCTCTGCCGTCTCGACTATAGACTTCGCCGTTTTGTCTATAACCTCGTGATCATAAGCTTTAAGCTTGATTCTGATCTTTGATACGGCCACGCGTGTCTACTCCAGTATTTCGGTTACGACGCCAGCACCTACCGTTCTGCCACCCTCTCGAATGGCAAAGTTTAACCCTTCATCCATCGCTATAGGACTGATCAGCTCTACGGTCATTACCGTGTTGTCTCCGGGCATTACCATCTCCACACCTTCTTCAAGCCTTATCTCCCCAGTTACATCCGTCGTCCTGAAGTAGAACTGCGGTCGGTACTGGGAGAAGAATGGTGTGTGCCTCCCCCCCTCTTCCTTAGAAAGGACGTAAACCTCCGCCTTAAACTTCGTGTGCGGCGTTATCGACCCAGGACGCGCCAAAACCTGCCCACGTTCTATATCATCGCGCCTTATCCCCCTTAAGAGTGCTCCTATATTGTCGCCGGCTTGTGCTTCATCCATCGACTTGTTGAACATCTCAACACCAGTCACAACACTCTTGCGAGTAGGCCTTATCCCAACAATCTCAATCTCGTCGTTGAGCCTGATGCGCCCCTGCTCCACCCGGCCCGTGGCAACCGTACCACGTCCATGGATCGTAAATACGTCTTCGACCGCCAACAAAAACGGACGGTCCACGTCCCGTTCAGGTTCGGGGATATATTCATCCACAGCATCCAACAGCTGCAAGATCGCCTTCTCTCCGAGATCCCCTTCATCCCCCTCTAAAGCACGTAACGCACTACCTACAACCACCGGTACCTCATCACCCGGAAAGTCATACTCAGAAAGCAGCTCCCTGACCTCCATCTCCACCAGCTCTAGGAGCTCCTCATCATCAACCATATCCGCCTTGTTCAAGAACACCACTATGTAGGGAACGCCCACCTGCCGGGCTAAAAGGATGTGCTCGCGGGTTTGTGGCATTGGCCCATCGGCGGCCGAGACCACCAAAATAGCTCCATCCATCTGGGCAGCGCCGGTGATCATGTTCTTGACATAGTCAGCGTGGCCAGGGCAGTCAACGTGTGCGTAGTGACGATTTTCAGTGGCGTACTCCTGATGAGAAGTGGCGATGGTGATACCGCGCTGCTTCTCTTCGGGAGCGTTATCAATCTGCTCGAAGGCCACTTCGACGTTGGCTGGGTCGTCGGGAACGTGCTTGGCTAACACCCTAGTGATGGCGGCGGTTAGCGTCGTTTTGCCGTGGTCGACGTGGCCTATGGTCCCTATGTTCAGGTGCGGCTTGTTCCGCTCAAACCTTCCCTTGGCCATGCTTTTCTCCTACCTTTC
>JAFAPF010000375.1 GCA_019247245.1 Rubrobacter sp.
GCGATCTTCAAAGGGCATCTCTGTGCAGGACATGTCCGGCCTCCTTTCACGGTACCATTATGTAGCATCGTCGCTGATCGCCGCGCGGCCCGGATATATCGCTATTCACTCCGTTTAATGCAGTGGCAATATGAGAATATAGGTATAGCTGTCGCTGCGCCTTATGCTAGAAGACCGCCCCGAACAAGGGCTTGAAGGAGGAAAGATGACGGGAGCCAGAGAGATCCTCCCCCCTCGGGGCAAGCTGGGGGTGTTGATGCCGGGGATGGGGGCCGTAGCCACCACCTTTATCGCTGGCGTAGAGCTGATCAAAAAGGGGCTGGCCAAGCCTATAGGCTCACTCACCCAGCTCGGCACCATCCGCCTCGGCAAACGCACTAAGAGTCGGGTACCCAAGATAAAAGAGTTCGTCCCTCTGGCCGAGCTCCACGAGCTGGACTTCGGCGGCTGGGACGCCTTCCCCGATGATGCTTATGAGGCCGCCGCGTTGGCGGGGGTATTGGAGAAGGAGCATTTAAACGCCGTGCGCGAGGAGCTTAAAAGGATAAAGCCTTTTAAGGCGGTTTTCGATCCCCGGTATGTGGCTAGGATCAAAGCCACCCATACCAAAAGCTTCGCTTCTTCGAGGGAAGCAGCAGAGCAGCTAAGAGAGGACATCCGCTCCTTCAAGCAAGAGCACGGTCTTTCGAGGGTGGTAATGGTCAACTGCGCTTCTACCGAGGCCTATATCCAGCCGCAAAAAGCGCACTTCTCTCTAGAGGACTTCGAAGCCGCGTTGGAGCGTTCGGATCCTTCGATCTCGCCTTCTATGATCTACGCGTACGCAGCATTAATGGAGGGTGTTCCCTATGCCAACGGTGCCCCATCACTGGCGGCGGACATCCCAGCCCTTGTAGAGCTAGCCGACGAGCAGGGCGTGCCCGTGGTCGGCAAAGACTTCAAGACGGGTCAGACCCTGATCAAGACGATTATGGCTCCGGGCCTCAAGGCACGCACGTTAGGCTTGGAGGGCTGGTACTCAACGAACATACTCGGAAACCGCGATGGAGAGGTCTTGAACGATGAAAAGAGCCTAAAAAGCAAGGAGGTCTCCAAGCTCTCTGTCCTCGAACATATACTGCAGCCCGAACTCTACCCGGACTTGTACGACAAGATCTCGCACGTGGTGAAGATAAACTACTACCCTCCCAGGGGTGATTCAAAGGAGGGCTGGGACAACCTGGATATCTTCGGCTGGTTGGGCTACCCGATGCAGATCAAGATAAACTTCCTGGCGCGTGATTCTATTCTGGCCGCCCCAATAGTGCTGGACCTGGCATTGTTCTTGGATGTGGCCGAGAGAGCCAGGATGGGAGGCATACAGGAGTGGCTTTCTTTCTACTTCAAAAGCCCAATGACGTTGCCGGAACTGTACCCCGAGCATGATCTCTTTATCCAGCAGATGAAGCTAAAGAATACCTTGAGGGCCATCATGGGCGAAGAGCTCATAACCCATCTGGGTCTCGACTACTACGAGTAAACCCGACGTTCTCACAACAGCAAAACCGATAGGAGGGGCGAGGGCACCGGCACCATATTCTGTGCCGATGAGCGTACCGAGTCAAACGTATGTCGTGAATACCAAACTTTCCAGAGTACTCCCGAGTTTTCTGCTACACACCTAATGCTACTGTAGCAATCACGTTAAGGGCTTTAATAAGGCTAGAAAGGTGGGCAAGGGGAGGGATTCTTAAAAAGGTTTCAGAAATAGGTGGCAAGCTTCGGCCTGTCCGTGCAGAATATGCTCCCGTCTGCCCCGGCAGCGCAGTTGGCAGAGAGCGCGGGAGTCCCTAAATTGCAAAGGTCGAACTTCACAACTATTGCCATGACGTTGAGCGTGCTTATGCTCGTGCTTGGCCTGGCCCTGGCAGTCACCAGACAGGACCAGGCCGAAGCCCAGGAGAAGACCTCTAGCACACGTGCGGCCCCCAAGACGAGGGTTCCCGACCCTCCGGAGGTGAACGTCCAAGCGTGGACACTTACGGACCCGGACTCTGGGCTATATCTGACGGGCAACAACCCTGACAAGCAGCTTGGCATAGGATCCACTACCAAGATCATGTCGGCCCTCGTGGCGCTGGAGGACGGAGCTGACCCCGACGCGCAGGTAACAGTCTCCAAGGAAGCCGAATCCTACGTAGGGGACACTTACAGCAACGTGGGTCTCATAGCAGGCGAACGTCTGACCGTCCGGGATCTCCTGAAGGCCTCCCTAATTGCCTCCGGCACCGACGCGATGTACGCCCTGGCCGAATACCTAGGCGACGGTAACGTGGACAGCTTCGTAGACAAGATGAACAACCGAGCTATCTCGATGGGCCTAGAGAACACCCACTTTGATACCCCCGCCGGCTTGGACACAGCCGAAAACTACTCGAGCGCCCGGGATCTCGCCAAGATAACCCGGGAGGCCCTCAAGTACCCTGAATTCGCCGAGATAGTCCATACCAAGGACACTACCATCAGCACCCAAAACAGGGATATAGAGATCCACAACACCAACCAGCTACTTACTACCTACCCAAAGGCAACCGGTGTTAAGACCGGGACCACCCCCGCATCGGGCGCTAACCTCGTCGCCTCTGCCAAGGACGGCGATGCCTCCTACATAGGGGTGATTCTCGGCGCCGAAGACGACCAAGAGCGCTTCCGGGCCGCGCAGAGAATCTTAGAGTACGCTTTTAATCGTTACGAGCATCGTCCTCTTGTGCGCCAAGACGAAGCGTACGGAGAGATGCCCCTGCCATACCGCCGAGGACAAACCACGGAACTCATCGCCGAAGAAGACGTGGCCGGGCCCGTAGATGCCAACTCCGAGGTCGAACGCCGGGTAACAACCGAAGATCCCCCGTCCTCAGCCGAGGCCGGCCAGAGACTCGGCGAGGTCGAGGTTTTCATCGATGGACAGAGCATCGGAAATAGCCCACTCGTTACCAGGGAGGGTTACAGTGAGGCTACTGTGTGGGATAAGGCATGGTACGCAGTAGGGAGCGTATTTGAACGAATAAGCGGCCTCTTCGGATAAGTCACCAGCGCAAACTACATCGGCGTCAATATAGGTCGAGGAGCACCTTATAATGGGCATCGTGCCAAAGCTTATTGCAGCTCGATACGCTCACCCATTTCTCATCGTTTTCTTAGTGGTATCTTGTTGGGTAGCATATCCGAGCCGATGGCTTTCGGCGACCGCTGCTAGCAAAGTAACGTCGCCCTAGTCGAATGCTTCACACCATCCTTCTTCATCCCGTCAGCTTCTACCTTCACCAGGGCCCCATCTCCTGGCTCTTTTCGGGTGTAGGCTACGCCTTATCCCTACTATTGCCCTCTCAATTGGTGCCGATGGCTCGATAAGAAAGGTTGAACGTGTTGTACTTTGCAGATTTATGGGCTTGAAACGCCTTCTAGGCCCGGTTACGAGAGTTTACAGCGCTTTGCACAATAAGTGATGGTATGCGATGCTAGCAGCATGTACGCCTACTCCAAAGACT
>JAFAPF010000384.1 GCA_019247245.1 Rubrobacter sp.
TGTCGGAGCTTTCGGACGATCTGCTCCGGTGAGTGTCTTTTGCCCAATTTCGAGAGCCCTCCTTTCGCCCATAGTGGGCTTCTGGACTCTCATCGTAACTGGATCAGATTCCGGGGGTCGGGTCATGGCGAGCAAGCTGCTGCGCAAAGTCCTCTCTCACACCGTAGCGTTCCTGCTCAACCATCGGATGGGCAATCAACCCCTCCAGCTGTCGAAGCTGCTCGTCTGAAAGACCCGCACATCGGGTTAGCTAACGCGAGGGACTGCCATTGCCGCTCGCGCCGCCCAGAAACTAAGCAGCCTATAAACTTCAGTCCCCGATCAGACCTTATCTGCACAAGCCAAGAATTGGCAAGCTCTCCGAAGTTATCGAATACAGAGCGTGGGCCTGCCCTTAGAGTTCCCATTGCCGTTTCATGTTATTCTCGGAAATTAGATGGCAAGTAACGAGTGAATAAGGCCGGGAATGTTGCACCACGAAACTAAAGCTAAATCGCTCCTAAACCGCGCCAAGGGTGCTGGAAGAACGGCCCTAATGTAGGCAAGGCCAGATGAGGCTAGTCCGCTAGCTACCCGTTCTAAGGAGGAGCCTACCACTCTAAGGATCTTGAAGTATGCACTGGCGTTTATAGTTAGATTCATAGAGGGCACTATTGTTGGGCGTGCCCCATCCGAGCACTCCGAAGTATCTTTAGTCGCAGCTACTGTTGCGAAACGTGAGGCCTCTGACACCTCTAGCACCACAGATACCACCTCAGCTTCCTGAACGGTTTCTCAGCGCTCTAACTGCCAGCCACTCGAAGCGCACCCTTGAACACCGTCGCACCCCTTAGTAGACGTGAAATCTGAGTTCTTTAGACCGGTACGTAAGGTCAGAGTAACGCGCGGGTATTAGCGCTGTACAGCTTCGCTAATTACCGCCGACATCACCTCATCAGAGATATCGAAGTTGGCATAGACATCCTGGACGTCATCGTTCTCTTCAAGGGCGTCTATGAGGCGTAGAGTCTGTTTGGCGGTTGAGGCATCCAGGTCAACGCTGTTGAGGGGTTGCAGGGTAATCTCCGCATTATCGAACGGGATACTGATGGCCTCTAGGCTCTCGCGCACCACTGCGAAGTCTTCGGGCGTCGTCACCACCCGGTAGTCGTTCTCCATCGGCTCAACGTCTTCGGCCCCAGCCTCCAAGGCTAGCTCGATGAGCTCGTCCTCGTTCACGCCGTCTTTGGGGACCAGGATGATACCCTTCCTCTCGAATAGGTACGCCACCGATCCGCTGGTTCCAAGCTTGCCTCCGTTCTTGGAGAAGATGTACCGGACGCCTGATGCTGCCCGGTTGCGGTTGTCGGTCAAGACCTCTACCAGCACCGCCACCCCGCCGGGCGCGTAGCCTTCGTAGGTGATCCGCTCGATAGTGTCCGCATCCGAGGCGGCTCCCGTGCCCTTAACTATTGCCCGCTGGATGTTGTCGTGAGGCATATTGGCTTCTTTGGCTTTGTGGACGGCTAAAGCCAGCGCCGGGTTCATCTCCGAATCGCCGCCGCCCTCGCGTGCCGCGACCGTTATCGCCCTTGAGAGCTTCCCGAAGAGGGCTCCACGCTTCGCGTCGGCCGCGCCTTTCTTACGCTTGATCGTAGACCACTTGGAATGACCGCTCATAGCCCGCATACCTCCTGCAGAAAATACTCGTGGAACCTGACGTCGTCTGTCAGCTCGGGGTGGAAGGCGGTAACCAGAATATTCTCGCCTCTGGCTGCGACGATTCTCCCATCCACCTTGCTCAATACCTCGACACCGGGGCCCACGTCCTCGAAGAACGGCGCCCGGATGAATACCCCTAGAAAGGGCTTATCGAAACCCCCTATCTCTAATTCTTTCTCGAAGGAGCGTACCTGCCGCCCAAACCCGTTGCGCTCGACGAGCGCGTTCATTAGCCCGAGCAGAGGCTGTTTGCGCCCCATGACAGCCGACCCCGCAAGCACCATCCCTGCGCACGTGCCCCATACGGCTCCCCCCCTATAAAAAAAGCTCCTAATGCCGTCCAGGAGACCAGATTCAACCATGAGGTTCCCTATGGTCGTGGACTCTCCGCCGGGTACGACCAAGCCAGAGAGACCTTCCAGGCCCTCCACGGACCGCACCTCGACCGGTTCGACTCCAAGCTTATTTAATATATCTATGTGCTCCCGAAAGCCGCCTTGGAGCGCCAGAACCCCAATTTTCTTCGGGCTGTCTGTCGTCTCCGAGTTCGAACACCGGGTCGTCACTTTTCGCCCGTTACCAACCACGTGTGGCTAACCGCTCCTCCGTCGTGATCTGGCTCATCTCTTGGCCGGACATCGCTTCACCTAGGCCTTTGCTCGCCCCGGCGATAACCTCCGGATCGTTGAAGTAAGTTGTAGCCTTGACTATCGCCTGCGCCCTGCGGTTCGGGGCCTCACTCTTGAAGATCCCGCTCCCGACGAAGACGCCCTCCGCCCCGAGCTGCATCATCAGCGCGGCGTCCGCGGGCGTTGCGATTCCCCCAGCGGTGAACAGCACGACCGGCAACCGACCGTTCTCGGCCACATGCTTGACCAGCTCGTAGGGCGCTCTGAGCTCTCTCGCCTCTGATATAAGCATCTCCTTCTCCGTGCCGTTCTTGCTCAGCGCAGCAAGCTTACGAATGCCGTCTGTGATCCCACGCATATGCTGCACGGCCTCCACGACATTCCCGGTGCCGGCCTCACCCTTCGAGCGGATCATAGCCGCACCCTCTGCGATGCGCCGCAAGGCTTCGCCGAGATCTGTGGCTCCGCACACGAACGGCACCTCGAAAGCCCACTTGTCTATATGGTTCGCTTCGTCTGCTGGCGTCAGAACCTCAGACTCGTCTATGTAGTCGACCTCCAAGGCTTCAAGGACCTGCGCCTCGACGAAGTGTCCTATCCTGGCCTTCGCCATCACGGGGATGGTGACGGCTTCCTGGATCTCGAGGATCTTCTCCGGATCGCTCATTCGCGCTACCCCGCCCTGCGCCCTTATGTCCGCCGGCACCCTCTCGAGCGCCATCACCGCTACGGAGCCAGCCTCTTCAGCTATCTTGGCCTGCTCAGCGTTGACCACGTCCATGATCACCCCACCTTTGAGCATCTGGGCCATCCCACTCTTGACTCGAAACGATCCGGTTAGCTGCCCATTACGTGCCATATACCACTCCCGTTGGTGCTTGTTAGATTCGCTAAATATCGACAGAGACATCTTACTACTGGCGTCCTTATGCGCCAAACGTCCCTAGGTGCTAACAGCCACTTTACTTACTCCCGGTGCCCGATCTGCTGGCCGTCAGGCGGCCTCTGTAGGTTTTTACCAACTCACTCAGTCCCGCACGACCTTGGACTCCGCCAGCACCAGCAGGTATACAGCCACGCCCAAGAGCGAACGGCGCCGGCTACGAGGTTCTTGGTGTAAGGTTCAGACCTCATCATCCGAGAGCCTCACACTCAATCTGTTACCTTTAATTCTGAGGCTCATCGTCCTGATCCGCATCGCGCACGCTATACTCGTTTTCGCAACGCCGCCTTTTCCGTATAGAAGATGACGTTCATGCCTGCAAGGAGTACGGATCCGGGAGGGCTGTGGCAGCCATGAGTAGGGCAAGGATGCCTACGAGCCCGAAGTACGCGAATCCTACCGTCACGCGGTGTCGTAGCTCAATGTTATTGTAGGCTTGTCCTTCGGGCGTGTTGCGCATTCTCCAGCGGCGCCACAGCTCTGTGCCACCCAATAACGCGATGATCAAAACGATGAAGTTCGGCCATAAGAAGAACAACGCCGCGGTCATGAGCATTCCCACCAGCCAGAATATAGGAGACATTGCGCCGACCGCGCGACCACCGTCCAGGGGCAGTATCGGCAGCAGGTTAAATAGGTTGATAAGGAACCCAACGTGGGCCAGCCCCAAAAACAAAGGGTTATCGGTAGCGGCATACATACCCCACGCGCCCAGAGCTCCAAGCGTGCCCATCACCGGCCCAGCAAGTCCTACGCGGGCCTCCACGAGCGCGTTCTTGGGCATCTCCTTCATCGCCACGAACGCCCCAAGGAACGGGATGAACATTGGGGCCGAAGCGTTAATGCCTTCCCGCTTGAGCTGCAAGACGTGCCCCATCTCGTGCACCCAGATCAAGACCACAAACCCAACCGCAAACCACACTGGGAACAACAGCGCGTACGCCCCGACGCTCAACAGCATCGTCAACGCCGTCCCGGCGAACTTAACCTTGAGGAGGAGAAACAAAAGCCCCTTGAACTTAGCAAGCAACAGCCCGACCGCCGTGAGCGGGCCCAGTAGACGCTTGACAGCACTCCACAGCCCGCCATCGGGTCTTATGGGCTCGTATGTTGGCTGTTCCGAGTGCTCCTTTGGGTCGCTACGAAAAAAGGGGTTTTCTAAGTTGCGAGGCTTGCCCTCCCCTCGATAGTGATACTGCTCCATACATCGATTATACAGGGTCGAGGGCTTAGATAGGCGGACGTCGCTCTCTCTCGTGCCGTTGCTGGGCCTCCACGGTGTATATCGCTTCCGGCACCGCCTCAAGCCGTCCCCTTGAAATGGGCTCTCCGGTGTCCTCGCAGATACCGTAGGTTCCCTCTTCTATCTTCTGCAAGGCCTGCTCCACATTCTGGAGGCGCCTCTCCAACGTCTGCTCGACCGTAGCATCCATCTCTCGGGTGAACAGCGAGTGGCTCCTATCCCCGGAATCGTGCTCGGTGAAGTCCTCTTCTTCCTCAGCCCGGTATCGCTGGTCTTCCTCGAGCCCCTCCACCATCTGGATTAACTCCGCGCGCAACTCCTCGAGCCGCGCCCGCTGCTTCTCGGTAAACTCTTGATCCAGCTCTTCGTTCTCCACAAACCCTCCCGTCTCTTCCGTTCGCCGAAGGTACTATACCCAGCCGCATGCCGGGCATAAAAAATGGGCGACGACCTACTCTCCCACGGGGTCCCCCCCCGCAGTACCATCGGCGCTGGCGGACTTAACTTCTCTGTTCGGAATGGGAAGAGGTGTATCCCCGCCGCCGTCGTCACCCTTTCTAAAAGGCATTATTTGATTTTAGGTCCGCCTACCGATCCGGGCCTGACCTTTGGAAACTGCATAGCACGAAAACCATCAAGCCCTCGACTTATTAGTACCGCTCGGCTGAACGTGTCGCCACGCTTACACCTGCGGCCTATCAACCTAGTGGTCTACCAGGAGTCTTACCCCCTTAAAGGGGTGGGAGGCCTCATCTCAAGGTAGGCTTCCCGCTTAGATGCTTTCAGCGGTTATCCCTTCCGTACATAGCTACCCGGCGGTGCCCTTGGCAGGACAACCGGTACACCAGAGGTACGTCCGCTCCGGTCCTCTCGTACTAGGAGCCGCTCCTCTCAAGCCTCCAACGCCCACGGAAGATAGGGACCGAACTGTCTCACGACGTTCTGAACCCAGCTCGCGTGCCGCTTTAATGGGCGAACAGCCCAACCCTTGGGACCTACTCCAGCCCCAGGATGCGACGAGCCGACATCGAGGTGCCAAACAGCCGCGTCGATATGAACTCTTGGCGGCTATAAGCCTGTTATCCCCGGAGTACCTTTTATCCGTTGAGCGACGGCACTTCCACTCGTTACCGCCGGATCACTAACCCCGACTTTCGTCCCTGCTTGACCTGTAGGTCTCGCAGTCAAGCTCCCTTATGCGTTTACACTCTACTAGCACGATTTCCGACCGTGCTGAGGGAACCTTTGGGCGCCTCCGTTACTTTTTGGGAGGCGACCGCCCCAGTCAAACTACCCGCCTGACACTGTCCCCTGCCCGGATTACGGGATCACAGGGTTAGAACACCAACACACCAAGGGAGGTATCTCAAGGACGGCTCCACCGAGGCTAGCGCCCCGGTTTCATAGCCTCCCTCCTATCCTGCACGAGGTGTGTCAGCATCCAATGCCAGGGTGTAGTAAAGGTTCACGGGGTCTTTCCGTCTTTCCGCGGGTACTCGGCATCTTCACCGAGACTACAATTTCACCGAGTCTATGGTCGAGACAGCGCCCAGATCGTTACGCCTTTCGTGCAGGTCGGAACTTACCCGACAAGGAATTTCGCTACCTTAGGACCGTTATAGTTACGGCCGCCATTGACCAGCGCTTCAGTCGAGAGCTTCGCCCTAAAAGGGCTAACCCCCTTCCTTAACGTTCTGGCATTGGGCAGGCGTCAGCCCCTATACGTCGTCTTAAGTCGACTTAGCAGAGACCTGTGTTTTTGGTAAACAGTCGCCTGGGCCTATTCTCTGCGGCTCCGGATAGCTTTGGGCCGCTTTAGACCCTAACCCTCCAGAGCTCCCCTTCTCCCGAAGTTACGGGGACAATTTGCCGAGTTCCTTGACCATAGTTCTCTCGATCGCCTTAGTATTCTCTACTCGCCCACCTGTGTCGGTTTGGGGTACGGGCGCGCACGCAACTCGCTTAGAAGCTTTTCCAGGAAGCATGGGCGTTCAGCCACTTTGCCCTTACGGGCTCGGCTCACTCCTCAGGCTTTTGCGGGGCCCGGATTTTCCTGGTCCCCGCCCTACGAGCAAGCCCGTGGTCGACCGGCGCCACGGTTGGCCTACCCTTCTCCGTCCCTCCATCGCTCAGACGCTGCGTTCGCGGTGCAGGAATATCTACCTGCTGTCCATCGCCTACGGCTTTCGCCCTCGGCTTAGGTCCCGACTGACCCTGGGAAGATTAGCTTTACCCAGGAACCCTTGGGCTTTCGGCGGACAGGTTTCTCACCTGTCTCTCGTTACTCATGCCAGCATTCTCTCTCCTGATGCGTCCACGGCTGGCTTGCGCCGCCGCTTCTACCGCTACAGGATGCTCCCCTACCACTCCAGCTTAAACTGAAGTCCGTGGCTTCGGTAAACGACTCAAGGCCCGATACATTTTCGGCGCAACATCACTTGACCAGTGAGCTATTACGCACTCTTTAAATGATGGCTGCTTCTAAGCCAACATCCTGGTTGTCTATGCGACGCCACATCCTTTTCACCACTTAGTCGTTATTTGGGGACCTTAGCCGACGGTCTGGGTTGTTTCCCTCTCGGAACCGAAGTTTATCCCCCGGTCCCTGACTCCGACGCTCTTACGTTAACGGTCTTCGGAGTTTGTCTGAGGTTGGTAACCTTGTGGGGCCCCGCGCCCAAACAGTGCTCTACACCCGCGACGAAACGCGCCAGGCTATACCTAAATATATTTCGGGGAGAACCAGATATCGCCGGGTTTGATTAGCCTTTCACTCCTATCCACAGCTCATCCGCCCGGTTTTCAACCCAGGTCGGTTCGGCCCTCCACGAGGTCTTACCCCCGCTTCAGCCTGGCCATGGATAGCTCACCCGGTTTCGGGTCTGCGGCACCTGACTAATAGTCGCCCTGTTCAGACTCGCTTTCGCTTCGGCTCGCTCTTAAGCTTAACCTTGCCAGGCACCAGCAACTCGCTGGCCCGTTATGCAAAAAGTACGCCGTCACAGCATCGAAGATGCTGCTCCGACCGCTTGTAGGCGTATGGTTTCAGGTACTATTTCACTCCCCTTGTGGGGTACTTTTCACCTTTCCCTCACGGTACTGGTCCACTATCGGTCACCGTTAGTATTTAGCCTTGCGGGGTGGTCCCCGCTGGTTCAA
>JAFAPF010000082.1 GCA_019247245.1 Rubrobacter sp.
GCCTGGCTACGAAGGTTCTCTATGACCCTGTTGAAGAACTCCTGGGTGAGCTGGGCGTTCTGCTCCTGCATCGAAACGCCAAGGTCTGCGGCTGACCTTTGGCTCTGAACGAAGGCCTCGGCGAACTGCTGGGCCGCCTCGTTTAGCTGCTGTTGCTCTTGCTGGTCCATGTCTCTATTCACGTTCCTTTCTTTTGTGTCCCCTTTTTTGGGGCTTTGCCTACTACACGTCAGGATTTCTATGTACATACCGCACATAGCCTCTAGCTAAACATCGAGGGGATCTACCAAGTCTACTCAACAAGCATCCTCTCTATGCTGCACCTACATGAATGGTGCCACTTCAATGGAAGCTTGGAGCCTTAAAGCCAGTCTAAGAAAGGAGTACGAAAGCTTTCCCACAGTAAGTAGGTCCCACCCTGATATTGACCTGATGGGCTCAAAAAGCGTACCTGCGGAGTATACCTGTCGTAACCAGGCGTAGCTATTCGGCAAGACAGTCGGCTCTCTTATCGAAGCTCCGGCCTTCCCGTCTTATTGCTACCGTCAGCTCCCAGCACTCACAGCATCGCTCATGTTAGATGCGGGTTACGCTGTACCCGCTCGAAGCGTGTCTCTCACCTGCTGCCGGTTAGCAGGGCGCGAACCCTTAACTCCTTGACGTGTGGTTTTTTGGCTTCACATAACAGCTTGAGCCGTATATTCCAGATGCCAAACCATGGCCGGCTTCTCGCCGATGACCTCAGCATGCTTGTCTACAAAAAGAGATCTCAGCTCCTCTCGCAGATCCGGGACGAGTGCACGGACCGCCGCGGAGTCTGCTTCCCCCAAGACATCCCCTATGAATAAAAGCGAAAAATCACGTTTACGCCTTTTGATTGTCAGGCACACCTACATCAGCCGACAAAGCCGGCGACTTCCTGATTGAACTTCCCAGGCTCCTCCCAGAAGGGGCAATGCCCACTCCGCTCGAACATGATGAGCTGAGATTTCGCGATCTAGCTTTGCATCCATTTCCCCAGATCTCCAGGGAAAAGCCTGCTCCGTTCCCCGTAGAGCAGTAGCGTCGGCACCGTTACCTTCACGAGCTCCGGTCGCAGAACGGCGTAGGTCATGCTCGTCATGCTATTTATGGCCACCGCCGTCAGTGTTTTCGTGCTCTCGGCGTACATCTCGCCGATGGTTTCCGCCGATGGCGGTTCGGCGAACATGCTCCGGATAAAGCCCTTCGCCGCGCCTGAGTGGTCGAAGCGCAAGTTCTGGTTGAAGGTAGCCAGGTCCTCGGGGTAATACCCTCCGCCGAGCGGGTACTCCCAGTCCGACGCCGAGAGGCACCTGGGGCTTTGCTCTACGAAAGCAACCGATCGGATCTCGTCGGCTCCGAATTGGGTGAGGTAGCTGAGGATAATAGAGGTGCCCATAGACCAGCCGACCATCGTCACGGCGATAAGCTCTAATGCTTCCAAAAGGCGCCGCACGTCTCGGGCGTACTGCTTCAAGTTATGATCTTCATCGGTCTTGCCCGAGAGCCCGTGACCCCGCAGGTCAAGCGCGATCACTCGCTAAAATTTCGACAGTTCGGGTATGTTCTTGCCACCAGTACCCGGCGCTCATAGTCCACGCGTGTATGAGCAGAATCCCCCTGCCGCCCCCCGTGTTTCTCATAGTACAGAGGTATGCCGTCGGTTGTCTCTATATAGGCCATGGTTGTCCCCACATCATGACGCGGCGTACAGATCTGGTTGGATCCTCTCGGCCAGACCTACGGCATATTTAATCCACGGCCGCCGAGAACGTGGACGTGCAAGTGATCTACCTCCTGCCCCGCATCTGCGCCGTGGTTTATCCGGACCGCATATCCACCCTCCGCGATACCCTGCTCCTCTGCCACCGTTTGAGTAGCCCCCATCAACTGCTTAAGAGTCTCCGCCGGCAGGTCCGCCTCCGCGGTTACGTGCTCACGGGGTATGACCACTACGTGTACCGGCGCCTTAGGATCCAGATCCTCGAACGCAACCACATTATCTTCCTCATGCACGAACTCGGTATCCATCTCCCCCCGAGCAATCTGGCAAAATGAGCAATCCTCTTGTTGGCTCATAAGACCTCCCCATAGGCTAGATTGGCGTTAGACTAAACGGCGCCTACCCGGAACCCGAGAAAGGTAAACCCCCAGTGTTGGTATGAGAAACTGGCTCTAAGCTTGTTTAGAAAACTAGATCAGGCTCTACTCTATGCCGGTCTTGATCGCCACGAGAAATCGGCTATCAGCAGCTTACCAGCTTCTTCGCTCGGAAGTGGTCTCCCGAAGTAATACCCCTGGGCAAAGTTGCAACCCATCTCCTGCAACAGCGCGATCTGCTCGACACTTTCCACACCCTCGGCGATGACCCCGAGGCCCAAATCACGCGCTAGGTTGATTATCCCTGACAGAAGAACCGCGTCCCTGGCATCTTTACCGAGCTCTTTGATAAAAGAGCGGCCGATTTTCAGTTGATCCACCGGGAAGTACTTGAGGTAGGAGAGCGACGAATAACCGGTTCCGAAGTCGTCTATCACCAACCGTACACCCAGGGCTTTGAGGTCCCGGAAAGTGTCGAGGGTAAATTGCGTGTTCTCCATCACGGCGCTTTCGGTGATCTCTAAATCTAGACTACGCGGGTTCAGCCCAGTCTCCTGTAGGATTCTGTCGACGTCTTGAACCAAGTCGGGGTGCTCGAACTGTTTCGCAGAAAGGTTAATGCATACCGTCAAGGGCGGATCGACATGCCGCCTCGCGTTCCACTTACGCGTCTGACGACAGGCTTCCTCCAGGATCCACCGCCCGAGGGGTAATATCAAACCGAGCTCCTCCGCGATTGGGATGAACCGGGCGGGAGATGTCAGGCCGTGTTTTGGGCGCTCCCAGCGCACTAGAGCCTCCATGCCGACGATCTGTGAGGTCTCCAGCGCCACCTTGGGCTGGTAGTAAACCTCAAACTCCTCGCGCTTGATGGCCCGCCTGAGATCGCTTCCCATGCTCAGGCGTTCCAGCGCGAGGGTGTACATGTGTGGCTTAAAGACCCTATAATGGGCCTTCCCCTTGTTCTTTGCCTCGTACATCGCTATGTCCGCCTGGCGCACCAGGGCTTCGGGTCGATCTTTGCTAGAGGTGCCGAGGGCGATACCTACGCTGGCCGTGATAAATGCCTCGTGACCGCCGAGCATGAG
>JAFAPF010000243.1 GCA_019247245.1 Rubrobacter sp.
GCTCGTTACACACCTTGTGCGTTTCATCCAACCACAGGTACACTCCATCGGGGCTCTGCTCCATAATGGGCCGGAATTGTTCGGCAAGCTCTCGGATAATGTCTTCAGGCTCGCTTTTCATCATGATGTTCTCCTTTTGGGCGGGGCGCGACTGCCCAGCCGTGCCCCATCGCGTTGTTCTTAAGGTCTTGCTTCGAAGACGAGATTAAACGCCGTCTCGGCGGCTCTCTGGAAGTGCCTAAACCCTCCGGCGGTGATGACCTCGCGTATGCGTGCTTCTCCGGCCTGGGCTCCCAAAGCCAGGCCCACTTCCTGGTCCTTGGAGGCGGGTACGCACAGTAGCGTGGAGGCCGAGTAGAAGACTCGCCCGACGGAGTTGAGGTTGTCTTCGAGCCGGTCGCTCGCATAGGGTTCGACGATCATCCACGTGCCGTCGGGCTTAAGGGTTTCGAGTACGTGGGCCGCGACCCCTACCGGATCTCCCATGTCGTGCAGGCAATCGAAGAACGCCACTAGATCGTACTCTTCTGCGCCTGGGTACTGCTTGGCGGAGGCAACCTCGAAGCTGCAGCGGTCGGTCACTCCAGTCTCTGATGCGGCTTTCCGGGCGGCAGCGATCGAGGGCTCATGGTAGTCGAAGCCGACGAACGTCGAGTTGGGGTACTTCTGAGCCAAGAGGATGGCCGAGGCTCCGTAGCCGCAACCTACGTCGGCTACCTTCGCGCCGATCTGCAATTTGTGCTCCACGCCCTCGAGCGCCGGGATCCACGCGCTCACCAGATTACCGATATAGTTGGGCCGGAAGAACCGCTCGGTACCTTCGTACAGATCATGATGGTGCTCGTGCCAGCCCACGCTCTTTCCTGTGCGAATCGCCTCCGCCAATATACCGGCGTCCTTGATCGTTGAAGCCGCTACCTGCAGCCCACCCGGCACAAACAGCGGGTTGTACTCGTTGGTCAGAGCGAACGCTTGCTCGGCGGGAAGCTGGAACCGCTCGGTGGTAGGGTCGTACTCGACGTAGCCGCTTGCTGCTTGAGCGCTCAACCACTCCTGCATGTAGCGCTCGTCAGTGCCGGTACGCTCGGCTAGCTCCCTCGCGCTAATGGGTTTGCCGTCGGCCATCGCCTTGTACAGCCCCAGCTTATCACCGATCAGGACCGTCGCCGCGTGCACAACGGCCCCAAGATCTCCGACAAACCTCCCGACGAACTCATTCACTTTGTCCTCGTTGATAGCTGGTTGGGTGGTCATGTTCTTCGCTCCTACTCGTCCCAAGCCTCAACGTTGACCTGCCGTACGATCTTGCCATCCTTTACGTCGAGCGACGCCGCGCAGAAGACGCGGGTCCCATCCGGGTACTCACACGCCTCGTTGAAGGCTACACGCTCGCCGCCGACGACCTCGTTCTCGATGCGATGGGTCATCGCACGCCCGCAGACATCGCGCAGATACTCGGTTATCTCCTCCTTGCCGTGCAGCTCGCGCGGCGCGCTGGGAGGGGTGATGCGGTTGACGATGCGCAACTTGGCACCATCTGAATAGAGGTTGATGAGTACCTCGGCATCGAGCTGCTCGACGGCATACCGCAGAGCGTCGAAGTCGAAGCCTGTCTTCTGTTTCGTCATGGTGGTTTTCCTCCTTCACGTTAGGTAGCTAACTACTCCGAGAATCTGGCAACTGGCCGGTTCGTTATTCCTTCGTGACGTTCGCCTCCTTCGTGATCGCCTACGATCAGCAGCCTAACGAGCCAATGTTACGCTTTTGTTACGGGTTATAATTAGAGGTGCCGTATGGTCTAGAGGTGCCGTATGGTCTGTGGGGACTAAATGTCCAGCCTGAAGATCAAACTGTTCGGAGAGTTCGAGGTCCGGCGCGGCGAGGGTATTATCGAGAGCCACGCCTGGGGCCGGCAGAAGACACGCTCGCTGTTGAAGCTGCTGCTCACGCGCCCGGGGCGCGCTTTTTCGCGCGATGAGATCATAGAGGCTCTCTGGCCCAACGCTCCCCTCAAAGCCGCCGAACAGAGCTTGCGGACGACGGTCAGTCTGCTACGCAAGGTCCTGGAACCGGGCTTAAAACGCGGCTCGGACTCGCGCTACATCATCCGCCAACGACCCGGATACCTATTCAACGGCACATCCGACTGCGAGATAGACGCCGAGCAATTTGAGGTACTTCAGAGCAAAGCGGAGATAGCCCACGCAGATAGAAGGCTCGATGAGGCTATAGACCGCTACCGAAAGGCTCTCGAGCTTTTCAAAGGAGAGTTCCTAGCCGAAGATCTCTACGAGGACTGGGCGATGAAATCGCGAGAGGAATGGCGGCGGCGACAGCTCAGCGTCCTCTCGAATCTGGCAGAGTGTCTGGCGCTGAAGGGTTACTACACTCAGGCCGTCGCAGCCTGCGGACGTGCGCTGGAGATAGATAGGTATCAGGAAGAGCTCTATCGCCGGCTCATGCTCTACCACTATTGCGCCGGAGAGCAAGCGTTAGCCCTGCTAGCGTATCAGCGCTACGCCATGGTGCTAAGGGAAGAGCTAGACGCCGCCCCCTCGCCGGAGCTAACCCGGTTAAAGGCCGATATGGAGGCTCGTGACGTTCCGGGGGTGGACACGATCCGGCGCTATCCCAGGCCCCGTCGTCCGTTGAGGTTTCCCTACTCTTTAAGCCACACGCATTTTATAGGCCGTGATCCAGAATACGCTCTGCTTGTACATCGGCTGCGTGAGGCGATGGATGGCTCTGGAAGCGCTGTAGCAGTCGAGGGCGAAGCGGGGGTGGGTAAGACGAGGCTGGTGGAGGAGTTTCTGGGATATGCGCGTTCTCGCAGAGCGCAGGTCATATCCGGACGCTGCTACGAGCGAGAACTAGGGGCCCCGCTGGAGCCGGTGATGAACGCCCTCGGTTCGCTGTCGGAAGACAGAACTACCGGGGATGCTTCCCACCAAGGGCTCGCCTTGAGATTATTCCGAGAGTCGCGTGAGGCTAAAGGGCTGGTCATGTTCGTGGATGACCTACAGTGGGCCGATCCGGCGACGCTGGAATTCCTAGCTTATGTGGCGCAGCGTGTCGCCGGTGAGCGAATCTTGCTAGTGATGACTTACCGGCGGGAAGATGTGACCGGACTTTCTAAGTGGCTGAGCCGTCTCGCGGAACGGCGAGCTGTAACTATAGTAAGCCTGGGACGCCTCTCTTTAGGCGATACCGGAGAAATACTGAGTCGCATGTCCTCACGCGCCTTCAGCGAGTTAGCTCCGCTGACAGAGTTTGTATATCGGGAGTCGGAGGGGAACCCATTTTATGCCGTAGAGTATTTGCGATACCTCATCGAGTCTGGCGCTGTGCAGATCGACTCCCGACGACGTATCTCGGTGTTTAAGAACGAGTTGCAAGAGAGTGTCTTGCCCTCCGGAGTGCGGTCTTTGATCCAAAGCCGCCTA
>JAFAPF010000469.1 GCA_019247245.1 Rubrobacter sp.
CCCAGGGCGGCGTACCGGTCTTCAACGTCAGCGTACCCGTCCTCGAGGACGAGGGGTTCGAGCGCCCCTACCACATAGTCGAGGTTTAAAGCGTCAGGATACTCTGCCCCCCGGCCTCGGGAACCGGCTCGGGTAGTGGCGCAGCCGCTAGTGCTTTGCGGGAGAGAGACGAAGAGACTGGAGCATCTGTCGGCCGGGGGTGGAAGCAGACCGAAGTGTATAGGAGAATTGCACCTTAAGATGCATTACACCGCGTTGGAGGAGGATGATCGGGCTGCTGTTTACTCTACGGTGAGTTGGCACTCCGTTCTCTACGCTTGGTGCAAACCGGTTCTGGTATAACATCGGGGTTTCGACCGGCTCGGATCGGGCACACGAGCGGGAAACGGTACGGAAGGAGGGGAAGATGAGCCTCGAGGAAACAGAGCGAACTGACAGCGGCCTACATAAGGGTTGATCTATGTGGTAGCCTCCGGGCATGAAACCGTACTCGAAGGATCTCGGGGTCAGGGTGCTCGCCGCCGTCGACGGCGGGACGCCCAGAGAAGAAGTGGCCAAGACCTTCTGCGCGTCGATGCCCTCCATCAAGCGCTGGTTAAAGAGGCGCCGCGAGACCGGCGACGTGGAGCCGAGGCCGATCCCCGGACGCCCCCCGACCAAGGGCGCCGCTCTCGAGGAGCGGCTGCCCGAGCACCTCAGGGAGAACCCCGACCTGACGCTCGAGGAGCATTGCGAGGCCTTCGAGGAAGAGACCCACACCAGGGTCTCCGAGGCGACTATGAGCCGCGCCATAGCCGCTCTGCCGGGCCGGTGGCCGCTCAAAAAGAGTCCCCGCTAGCCTCCGAACGCGACGAGGGGGCGAGGGCCCTCCTGTGGCGGTGGCTGGCTTCTCGCTTGGACGTGGTGAGGCGGCTGGTGTTCGTGGACGAGAGCGGGTTTCACACCTCCATGGAGCGGCTGCGCTCCCGGGCTCCGAAAGGGCTAAGGGCCTACGGCGAGGTGCCCCCAAACCGTGGCAAGAACACCACCCTCGTAGCCTCGATGAGCCCCCGCGGGATGGGGGAGGCGATGTGCCTCCGGGGCGCCACCGCCGCGAAGGCCTTCGAGGTCTACGTCGAGCACTTCCTGGCGCCGCCTTCGCTTTCGGAGGGAGAGGTGGTGGTCCTGGACAACCTCGGGGCCCACAGGAGGCCCGAGAGGATAAGGGAGCTCATCGAACGGCGGGCGCGGAGCTGGTGTTCTTGCCGAGCTGCTCGCCGGACTTGAACCCCATAGAAGAAGCATTCTCCAAGACGAAGGACGCCCTTGGCAAGATAGGGGCGCGCACCCACGAGGCCCTGGTAGAGGCCGTAGCCTGGGCGCTCTCGGAGGTCACACCCCGGGAGGCGGCCGGATGGTTCGATCATTGCGGCTACGAGGTCGAGGTTCAATACTTATGAATGCCGCTGTAGGAACTGTGTCCCGAAAACGCCCGTTAGGCGAACTGCCGCTTCAGGCCCCTTCTCAGTAACTTGGTGAATAAGGCAATGAACACTTCTTCCTGACGGATAAGCTCATGTTTTGCTCAGCTATCTTTTGAAGAATTTGCGCCAATTTATACGCCCTGCTCTGGCCTTGCTCGGAGCCCGAGCCATGCGCTCTGATTCCTTCGTCTGTTGGCTAGAGCGAGGTCAGCATACCTTATTCATCTACCGCATCGTCTAGAAGGGAGTCTTCTCGGAAGTCCAACATATTGGGGTAGCTGAAAAAACAACCTATGCCCGGGCTTTAGATGTTGTATGAAACTATATTGATGGTCAAGAAGATTGCTACAGAAGGAGGGGGTTTTGAAGAAGGTGGTGATGTTGGCAGCGATGCTGGCGCTAGTACTGGCGCTGGCATTCCCTGCCATGGCCAGGACATGGAGGCCAAACGACAACAACTACTGGAACAACAACGGCTGGTGGAACAATAACCAGCCAAACGGATCATCAGGGCCGACGTCTTCCCAGAGTCCCAGCGATACGTTCGTGAGCGGCAGCAACACGAATAACGCCGGCTCGGTACAAGGCGGTGGCAACAACTCCAACACGTGTGCGATACAGCAGGGCTTCAACAACAGCGGCGGCTACCTCAACCAGCAGGAGGAGCAGCAGTACGCCTCGACCAACGGTGGTGGCGGTGGCCTCTTCTTGGGTGGCACGTACAACAACACTCCCGAGCAGACCGCGCCGTGCGAGCCGACGGTCCAGCAGGCTGCTTCTTCTTCCAGCAGCTACCAATACCAACAGCCGCTGGTCCAGCCGGCTGCTCCGCCCAGCAGCTACCAATACCAATAGGGTAAGTCAAAGTCAGCGCAAATCTTCTTGGCCTATTAAGTGAATGAAAGGGGGGCTCCTTTGTGGGGCCCTCTCCTTCATTGGCGAGCTTGCGGAGTCAGGGAGTATGAGGCCTTTACATCGACCGGAGCCCCGTAGGAATCCTGTCCGGGGCGTACCACTCGCCAGAGCATCTGAAAGTTTCCACTAATGGTCATTTAGCCGGAAGCTCAGTTTTCCAACCCTTACTTTCGAAGATCCAGCGAATGACGAAGGTACGTGCTGTGCCCCCTAACCGCTCCCTCGGAGGCCAGAATGATAACGACCTCGTAGCTTTAGTCTGCTACAATTACCAGCGGTTTCACTGGCACCCCCCTCCCCAACAAGGGTGCTGCTACTCATAATGTGGGTTAGCTTAGTTTCCGGGAAGGCGCTTCTAGGCAGCTCGGTGAGAGTACAGGCAAAATACTCTCAGATTTTTCTCTAGGGCATTAGGAAGCGACTAGGCGAAAAAGGAGTCTCCCAATGGATGAACTACACGATGTGCTACGGACACGGGAGGGGTGGGAGCTCTACATGGAGGCTGAGCGCCAAGATCTTGAGAGACGGCGTAATGGACATCTGCGCAATCTACTGGGCGCTCCCTTACCCGGGGAGTCATCTGAGGAGCTAGAGCGTCTGGCCAGTGAGGACGAGGCTAGAGCCGAGGAGGGACTTGTGGAAATGAGGAATCTTGAGGGGGCGGTCTACTACCAGCAGATAGAGGAGCTCTCACCGGAGGATCGCCCGGATAGGCTAGCAGGAGAAGGGGCGCTGGCGGCATGGTTAACTGAGCGGAAACGTATAAGAGGCTCGCTCTGAGTTTCCAAGAACCTTAGAAGCGACAACCCGCTTGCCTTGAGATACTCTCTTTTGTAGGTGTCCCAAAAACGCCCCTTATTAAGTCTCTTCTGGGTACTTTGGGTCTCCTACCTCACCTCAGGTGTTCGCTGGTGAAGATCAAGAAGTCTGGAAGGTATGCTCGCCAGAAATCCCAGTTGTGATCCCCGCCTGAGGGATTATCGAACTCGTAGGTGGCGCCGCGAGCCTTCAACTCTTCGGCGAACTCTTGGTTTTCCTCGAAGTCCTGTTGAAAACGTCCGCCCCGGTCCTGCTCCTGAAGCAAATAAATCGCCGGCAGGTCTCCCCCAAGCCGGGGAAGGTAGCTCGTCGGGCTGTTCGCGTCCGCGAGGCTCTGATCCCCGTCGAAGAGATTATTCTTGTCCTGATCGTCCGCAGTGAAGTATCCGGAAAAACTGCCAACTACCCCGAACTTGGAGGGGTTCTTTAGCCCTAGATTAACTGCGGCCCACCCTCCCTCAGAATTGCCAGCTATCGCCCGACCATCCGCGGAGGCAACGGTTCGATAGTTGGAATCTACCTCACTCACTAAATCTTTAGTAGTGTACGTCCCCCAGTCCCCTTGGGAGCCATCTACCCACCCGGTCTCGGGGCCCCAGCGCGCGTTGGCTCCCGTAGGTATAACAACGAGCATGGGCTGCACCTGCTTCCGGGCCAACAGGGTGTCCATCGCATCCGCAGCGCCCCCTTTGCTCACCCAATCATCGTCGGTGCCAGGAACGCCGTGCAACAGGTACACGACCGGGTAGTGCATGAATCGGTGCCAGAGATCGTCGTATCCTGGGGGAAGGTAGATCTCGTACTCCATAGTCTGGCCGAGCGCTTCTGAGTAGAAGGTTTTGGTCTCCACCGTACCAAAGCTCGTTACGTCCGATGGAGATGCGTTGGGATCGCCCCAGAACGTGCGGTACTCCCAGTAACTGTAGCCCACGAACACCCCCACCCCCAAGGAGGCTTGCGCCGCGAGCATGATCAGTACGAAGATCAAGCGCTTCCAACGGTGCCTTCGGGCTCGGAATCCCTTCTCCAACCGAGTCCTGCTCTTGAACCACGCTCTTGTAGTAGCCACGA
>JAFAPF010000246.1 GCA_019247245.1 Rubrobacter sp.
GGCGGGCGGCGACGAGGCAGGGCGGGGTGGAGGCGTTCAAGCCTATGGGGGTTGGTGCGGTGGATGTTACACGCTCACCCGTCGCCGGCAGAAAGGCGGGGAACGTGGAGTATCCTCTACGGCTTTTGCGGGGCGCCGACTGGACGCTTGACGAGGAGCAGATCTTTAGGGTGGTGGGAGGCAACCCTTGAGTAGTGGGTTGAAGGCGGTACGTAAAGTAGCAATTGTGATAAATACCAACGTAAGCGACGTGTACTCGGAGCGGCTCACCAAGATCCTGGGAGAGCGGGGAGTCGGGGTCGAGCTCGTTACAGGACCCACGATAGAGAGCCAGAATAGCGAGAATCTCGATCTCGTCTTCGTACTCGGCGGGGACGGGACAATGCTTAGGGCATCAAGGATGTATCCGGGCAGGGTGTTGCTTGGCGTGAACCTTGGCACCTTAGGTTTTATGAGCGGGATGCGTCCCGAGGAGCTTGAGTCGGGTGTAGATAAGGTCTTGAACGGTGAGATTCAAGTTCAGGAGTACCGGATGCTCGAGGTTCAGGTAGCGAGTGAGGATACAGTGCGTATGGCAGTCAACGATGCTGTGCTCATCAAAAAGCATCCGCACCACATCACCTTGGTCGAGGTCATCGTCGGTGGGGAGGAGCTCGCGACCCTCCGGTGTGACGGCTTCGTTGCAGCTACGCCTCTGGGGTCTACGGCCTACGCCCTCTCGGCGGGCGGTCCGATCATCGCGGGAGACGTCGAATGCTACGTGCTCGTACCGATAGCGCCGCATTCCCTTCTGACCCGCCCGCTGATTTTGGGCCAAGATCAGGTCGCTGAGCTTAGGGTGAAGGAGCCGGGAGCCCTCCTTTCGGTGGACGGAGACGTCCCTGAAGACATCCCGGACGGTGAGCTCGTCCGGCTTGGCCTCTCCCGCCAGAGCGTTAAAATAGGTAGGACCGATGAGTGGAGCTGGTGGCGGGCGGTACGGAAGACGTTTTTATGAGTAGAGCTTAGAGGGACCACATGCTTGCGGAGATCTCCGTCGAAAACGTGGCCCTGATCGAGGCGGCTACCCTAGAACTTGCTCCGGGGCTGAACGCCATAACCGGCGAGACGGGAGCGGGCAAGACGCTACTTGCCACGGCCTTACAGATGCTTCTCGGAGGCCGCGCCCGCGCCGATGCGGTGCGTGCGGGTGCCGAAAAGGCTACCATCGAAGGTACCTTCGTGCTTCCCGAGCCCGTAGGTGAGAGGATTCTCTCCGAGTCTCTGGGAGATCTCGCCGATGAAATAGATGCCGATGAGGGCATCGTGCTACGGCGAACGTTGACCGAAGAAGGCCGGTCGCGGTGCTATGTAGGTGGTATCGCCGTTCCGGTGAAGGCTTTGGCAGCCTTAGGCCAGCGTCTAGTGTCCTATCACGGACAAAGGGAGCAGGCTCGCCTTACATACCCCACGGAGCAGCTCAGCATCCTGGACGATTTTCTCGGCGATGAGGCATTAAGAGCTAAGGCGGACTTAACCGGTCTATGGAGCCAGGTGGAGAAGGAGCGGTGGGAGCTTTCAGAATTCCTTTCCTCGACGGAGGCTCGCCTGCGGGAGGTAGAATTCTTGCGCTATCAGGTGGCGGAGCTCGAGGCGGCAAACTACAGCGCTGCTGAACTTACGGACCTCACTCGCGAGCGGGACCGCTTGAGAAACGTTACGGATCTTCTGGCGGCAGCCTCGGTGGCTGTCACAGCCCTCTCGGGCGAGGAGGGAGGCGCGGTCGACGCCGTCGCCCAAGCTGAATTGGAGCTGGACCGGGCCGCCCGCTACGATGAGGGCCTCGCCGGCCTGCTTGACCGCACCCGGGGGCTCTCGGCGGAGCTCGAAGACGTAGTCTACGAGCTTAGAGCCTATCTGGATCAGCTTGACGCCGACCCGAACCGTCTCGAAATAGTCGAGGACCGACTGCAAACCCTGCGGGCTTTGGAGCGCAAGTACGGGGAGGACGTGGAGGGGTACCTGAAGGAGGCCAGGGTTCGGCTCGGACGCCTAGAGAACTTCGAGGAGGAGACGGCCGAGCTCGAAGCACGAATAAGGGAGCACGAGGAGAAGCTAAAGGAGCTTGGGACGACTCTCTCAGCGGGCCGTGAGCAGGCGGCAGAAGCACTCACGGCGAAGGTGCAGGCGAACCTCAGGGACCTCAATCTAGGGAAGACGACCTTCAAGGCGGAGCTTGTAGAAGGGGCTCTCAGGTCGTTGGGGAAGGAGAGAGTGGAGTTCATGATACAGCCGAACCCTGGCGAACCGGAGCTGCCGATCAGGCGCTACGCTTCGGGGGGAGAGCTAAGCAGGATTATGCTCGCCATAAGGCTTGCCCAAGAGCGTATCGAACCAGGAGCAACGTACGTCTTCGACGAGGTGGATGCCGGGATCGGCGGTGAGACGGCAACAGCGGTCGGGGCGAAGCTCAGGGAGTTAGGCCAGCGCAACCAGGTCTTGACTATCACACACCTGCCACAGATAGCCTCCGAATCGTCCGCGCACGTAGTCGTCACCAAAGCCCCCTCTGAGGGGCGTACGCTCACTAAAATCTATAGAGTCGAAGGTGAGGAACGCCGCCGCGAGCTGGCCCGGATGCTCTCTGGTAGAATCGACGAAGCCTCCCTCGCTCATGCCCGTGAGCTCCTTGTGGGCGCTGAGGCGGCTAAAAGTTGACTCTCGACGCTTGGATCTATAGGCAATACTGCAGCACCTCTCTGTTTTGTTTTCGACTTTAGACGCGTATCATGTTCGATGATGCTGTGCGTTTCCGAGTATTCGACCTTCGAGTGGGCGGGGTTTACTGGCGATCTCTTCGCTCGCGACGTTGGTGGAGGCGTCGGACATCTTAGATTTCTCATAATAGAGGAGGGTAAAGTTTTGCGCGGGTTGGTTCTCTGGGAGTGTTGTTGATAGTGGAGCCGATAACGGACACCAAGTACATCTTCGTGACGGGCGGCGTGGTCTCGTCCATCGGGAAGGGAACGAGTGCTGCGGCTTTGGGTATGCTCCTCAAGAGCCGGGGCTACCATGTGATATTGCAGAAATTTGACCCATACATAAACGTTGATCCCGGCACTATGAGTCCCTACCAGCACGGCGAGGTCTTCGTCACCGAGGACGGCGCCGAGACCGACCTGGATATTGGTCACTACGAGCGGTTTTTAGACGAGAACCTAGGCAAACTCTCCAACGTGACCACCGGTAGCGTCTACTGGGAGGTCATAAGCCGCGAGCGACGGGGAGACTATCTGGGGGCCACCGTGCAGGTTATCCCGCACATTACTAACGAGATCAAAACCAGAATCGGGAGCTTAGGTCGTGAGAAGGACATCGTTATCACCGAGATTGGCGGCACCGTAGGTGATATCGAGAGCCTGCCGTTCCTTGAGGCGATAAGGCAGTTCAGAAACGACGTTGGGCGCAAGAACGTCCTCTACGTGCACGTCAGCTACGTGCCGTACATCGAGGCGGCCGGCGAGCTCAAGAGCAAGCCGACCCAGCATTCGGTGCAGCGGCTGCGCGAGATCGGTATCTCACCGGATATCCTCATATGCAGAGCCGACCGGCCGATAGGCGAGGATATCCGTAGGAAGATCTCACTTTTCACCGACACAGAGCTCGACTCGGTGGTTCCTGCATTAAACGCCCCGAATCTGTACGCGATCCCTTTAAATCTCTATGAGGGCCGCCTTGACGAGCTAGTTTTGGAAAAGCTGGGACTGCCTGCGCCGGCCCCGGATCTTCAGGAGTGGCGATCTTTGGTGGACCGGATGCTTTCGGCGAAAGAGGTAGTGCGGGTCGCTATCGTCGGCAAGTATATGAAGCTTCAGGACTCGTATCTCTCGGTTGTTGAGGCTTTGGGACACGCGAGCGGGGCACACACTGTCAAGATCGCGATCGACTGGGTAGACGCCGAGGATCTCTCTGATCCGGCATCTACGGGGAAGCGCCTCGCGGAGGCGGATGGGATTCTTGTTTTGCCGGGGTTCGGCGATCGCGGGATGGAGGGGAAGATAGAGGCGGCCCGCTACGCGAGGGAGAGCGGCACACCCTACCTGGGGCTTTGTTTGGGGATGCAAATTGCCGTGATCGAGTTCGCCCGTCATGTGGTGGGTCTTGAGGAGGCCAACTCGACGGAGTTCGATCCCAGGAGCCCGCA
>JAFAPF010000248.1 GCA_019247245.1 Rubrobacter sp.
ATGGGGCGTGCAAGAAGCCCTTTTAAAACCCCTAGGATCAGGCATAGTCCGTCAGCAAACCCCAGTCTTAAGAGGAGCTACTGTGGAACAAACGGGCGCCCAAAGAGGAACTTGTGACTCCCATCCGGGGCATACCCAACGAGCTGCGGGAGAAGACAGAGCTGATCTTAAAAGAGCGCGGTCCACCTCAAAGCAGTCGATGGTCCCGCGCAGACCAACGCGCCGCCTTGAGCGCTAGCTGCCGCTTAGCCCGACGAGCCCCAACTCGTAGGCCCGCACGGCAGCTTGGGTGCGGTCGGAGACCCCGAGCTTGCGGATGAGGTTCTCCACGTGGCGTTTGACCGTCCCCCGGCTGATAACCAAAGTATCCGCGATATCGCGGTTCGTGCTCCCTCGGGCAACGAAGCGCAACACCTCCAACTCGCGGGGGGTTAGCCCCTCGATGGGCAATCCGAAGCGTTGCTCCGTAAGCCCAGGAGGCGCGGTGTCGCGCGCCTGTATGTCATCGACCAGCTGTCGGAGCAGGTTTTGCGCGACGGTCGGGTCCAGGGGCGAATCTCCCGAAAGTATCCGTAGCACAGCCGCAATTATCTCATCTTGGCTGGATTCCTTGAGCACGTATCCGGCGACGCCGGCCTTCAGCGCCTCGAGGAGGTAACCCGGGTCCTCGTATATAGTCACCATTAAAACGCTGACACCTGGTTGCGCGCGTTTGATCGCCCGGGTCGCCTCGAGGCCATCCATCTCCGGCATCCGTACGTCCATCAGGATCAGGTCAGGACGCGCTCGGGCGCTTAGTTCAACCGCCTCCCGACCGTTGTGAGCCTCACCCACAACCTCGATCGAGGGCTCGTCGGCTAGCATGTCCTGGAGGCTATCCCGAACCGCAGGATGGTCGTCGACAACCAGGACCCGAGCCGGCTTATTGGCGGACATCCGAGCCTTCGCTATGGTCGTTCGTCTCGGTTGTAGGGAGTGGTACATCGACGGAGATCAAGGTGCCCTCACCGGGCCGGCTCCAGAGCTTGAACTCACCGCCGAGTATGGCAACCCGCTCGCGCATGCCAGAGATACCGACCCTCTCACCGGGCCCGCCAGTACTGAGATTGGCCGGCTCGAAGCCCTGGCCCCAATCCCGAACCCGCAAGCGAGCGCTACCCTCATCTCGTGATAGCTCGACGTGCAACTGGCCAATCTCAGAGTGCTTGCGCACGTTCGTCAAGGCCTCCTGCACTATCCTGAACAGGGCGGTCTCGGTCGCCACCGGTAAACGCTCATCGCCGAGGTTCTGTACGTAGTAGACCACCCAGCCCTCGTCGCGCAGGTGCTCGATCTCCTTGTTCACGGCGGCACCGAGCCCAAAGTCGTCGAGCGTGGTCGGCCGGAGATCCCCGATGATGCGGCGTGCCTCCTGCACCGTCTGCTGCACGAGGTTTATGATGCGATCAAGGTCCTCCTCGCTCTTCTGCGAGCTCGGAGGGTGGCGCCTTATGTACGCCTGCAGCCGCTGGTGGGCCGAGGCCGCCATCTGCGCCAGGCCGTCGTGTACCTCGTACGCCACACGCCGACGCTCCTCTTCCTGCGCCCCGAGGAGCTGGCCTACCAGCTCCTGCAGCTGGTGTTCGTGCTCGGCCAGATCCTGATACAGTCGGGCATTCTCCAGGGCAGCAGCCGCTTGGCTGGTGAGGCTACCTAGTATCTCTCTCGTCTCGTCCTGCACCAGGTTCTCCGCTCCGTACGCTTCGAGGATGCCGCTCACCCGTTCACGCACTTGGAACGGCAAGCATAGAGCTACAAACCCTTCCTCACCTAGCTCCCCCCCTTCCGTTTCCCCCGGTTGGAGGCGGAAGCAGACGGGCTCCTCGTTCTCCAGCGCCGTTCGGCGGGCAGAGCTAGCCGCCGAAGAGAGCTCCACCCGCTCCAGCAGGGGTTCGGGACCGAGGGCTTGCCATACCCGCCATCGGCCCTCCTCATCCCGCGTTCGGATAACCGCCGCGGTAAGGTCGGTCACGCCCTGCATAATCTCCAGCAGCCGCGTCCCGATCTCGTCAAACTCCAGCGTGGAGCCCAACACCCGTCCAGCCTCATAGAGCGCCAGCAGCACGTTTAGGCTACGCCTTAGGTCCTCCTCTACCAGTCTACGGTCGGTAACGTCGTGAGCAACGATGCACTGGACCTCTCTACCTTGGTAGGGCACGACGCCGACGCTGACCTCTACGTTCCTCAGCGAGCCGTCCTTACGACGGTATATCCTCTCGCCGAGGAAACACTGTTTCTGCGACTGGATGAGTTGAACGTCCCGATCAACATCCTCTTGGGCGTAGGCGACGAAATCGTAGAGCGTCAGCTGCCCAAGCTCCTCGGCTGTGTAGCCGAGCGATCGCCGGAACGCGGTGTTCGCTTGGAGTATACGCTTGGTTTCGCGGTCGATCAGGACGATGTTCTCCGCCACCTGTTCGATCACGGTGCGGTAGAGCAGCTCGCTTTGCCTGAGCGCCTCCTCGGCCCGCTTGCGCTCGGTGATGTTGCGAGCGATCGTAGAAGCTCCCGTGATGTCGCCGGACGAATCTCTTATAGGGGATATGGTCAGCGAGATGTCCAGACGTCTGCCGTCTTTGGTTATGCGCGCCGTCTCATAGTGGTTGATCGCTTCGCCGTGCCTGAGCCTCTTGAGTATCCTTGGTATCTCGTTCCGGCGGTCGGGGGGGGCCAGCATAGAGATGGGCTTGCCAATCGCTTCCTCTGCAGAGTAGCCATAGATGCGTTGTGCACCGCGGTTCCAGCTTGTTATTGTGCCCTCAATAGTCTTACTGATTATGGCGTCGTCTGTTGACTCGACTATGGTCACAAGCCGCGAGCGCTCCTCCTCTACACGCCTACGAGCGGTGATGTCTTCGATGACGGAGATGAAGTACCTAGGCTCGCCCGAGCTTTCGCGCACCAGCGAGACCGTCAG
>JAFAPF010000249.1 GCA_019247245.1 Rubrobacter sp.
CTTCGGTGTCGCTGCTGACAATCGAGGCCACCATCGGCCAAAAGGTGAAGAAGTTACTGCGCGCCATCACCAAGATGCCAACGTCTTCGCGATCCTTTATGAGTTGGGTGAGCTTCTTGGCGGTGGTAAACCCGCCGAAGCCACCGCCCACGATGAGGATCTTTTTGTCGAACTTTTCGTAGCTGGGCTTCTCCCAGGCGGCGTACCGGGGCTCGGGGTTGAGCGCCCGCCGCACCGCCCCCAGAGCCAACACGGTTCCACCGAGCGCGAGCCCCCCCTTTAGCAACCTGTTCATAAAACCTCCTGAGAATCGTCTTTCCCCAATACGGACCGTAGTAACTCGTCTGTTACTGCATATTATCAAACGCCGATCCAACATAAACCTACTGGCGATCGAGCACGAGAACTATTGCGCACTTGCCGGCCTTCAGGCCGGGTAAACAGCAACCCGGACGGTCCTTCTACGGGGTCCGTCGAACTCTGCCAGGAACACGCCTTGCCAGCGCCCGAGATCTAGTTGCCCGGCGTGTACCAAGAGGTGCTGCGACTGCCCGAAGAGGCTGGCGAGAAAGTGCGAGTCGCTGTTGCCCTCGGCGTGGTCGAAACGCACGTCTAAAGCTCCTACGAGCGCCCGGCAAGCGGCAGCAAGGTCGCGTGGTACGTCCCGATCGTAGTCCTCGTTGACGGTGACCGCGGCCGTGGTATGGGTCGAGTAGACGATACAGATGCCCTCGGACACCCCAGACTTCTGCACGGCTTTTTTTACCTCTTCGGTGATAGAGACGAGCTCGAAGCGCTCACTCGTGTCTACCCGGATATCGCCGACATTCAACCTTTATCCCCCGCTTGCATGCCGAGCGCCTCCGGCAGACCGGCGATGCTGTTAAGAACGAGATCAGGCTCTGCGCCAGGGGTCTCTATCCCCACCCGATATTTCCCGGTTTTGACCTGTACACCAAGTAACCCCGCTTTTTGGGCCCCAGCTACGTCGGCACGCGCATCATCGCCGACCATCGCGACCTCCCACGCACTCAGCCCCAGATCTGCGAGGGCGGCCCTGAAAAAGGGTGGTTCCGGTTTACCAATCACGGTGGCCACTTGTCCACTCGCATACTCGAGTGCGGCTACGAAAGGTCCAGCGTCCAGGGAGAGCCCATCTTCTTTTTTCCAGTAGCGGTTCTTTTGCAAAGCGACGAGCTCTGCGCCGCTCATCAGCTGTCGGAACGCAGCGTCGAGTCGCACGTAGGTGAAATCCTCGCCGAGATCTCCCACCAGTACGAACTCGGGAGACATCGAGGTGAACTGTAGACCGCCGAGGTCTTCAAAGAGCGTCTCGGACACAAGCGGATAACATGAATGTCCGCGCATCTTGATATTGGTTGCCGTAGCGGGGGTAAACACTAGCTCCTCTAGAACTGGGAATCCCATGTCGTCAAGCCGAGCAACAATTTCCCGGCGTGACTGGCGAGTAGTGTTGGTAACGTAACGATACGGGATGCCGGCATCTTTCAGGCATGCGAGGGTCTTACGAGCACCCTCTATCGGTACGTTCCCGGTATAGAGCGTCCCGTCGAGGTCTATGAGTAAGCCCTTCACATTCATCACGGCGGGGATAAAGACGCACCGCGGATGAGATCCGACATCCTTGTAGTTCTTACCTCCGACAGCTAGCGTCCGAAGAAGAGCTTTGCCGCCGGGCTCATCATCTCCGGAGACCACATCGGCTCGAAGGTGAGCTGGGCGTTAACCGTCTCGACACCCTTAATGCTTAAAGCCTCGGCCTCTACCTGCTCCTGGATCAAATCCCCTACCGGGCACATAGGGCTAGTCAAGCTGAAGATAACATCCACGTGGCGCCCTTCGTCGTGGATACCCACGTCGTAGATAAGCCCTAACTCCACGAGATCCATCCCGATCTCTGGATCGATCACGTTCCTTAACTGGTCTAGCACACGCTCCTCGGTTAACACTCTTTCACCTCTCTTTATTGCACTCATGAGCTCTGCGCTTCCTTATTGTAAAGGCGTCCCGCAAGTTTTCCACTCCATACAATTACCCTGAGCAACACCTGAATAACATGCTCAAGACATTGAAGCTTGTTACACGTACGTTCGACTGTTGTCACACTTATTCCACTTTATCCACTGCTCTCGCTGCGTTATCCACAATATATTGTGGATAACTTCTCGATGTGGCGGATCAGCGCGCAAGTCCAACGAGACCGGGAGGGGCCGACAGTTAGCGAATTAGGAGGGATACGTGGCAGCGTCGAGACCCTCATAATGGCTTGGGTACACTCTCCCCGGAAAGGGATCAGGCTCACCTGGCTTCTGAGCAGTAGTCCGTGCACTTTTTCTTCTGCATACGCCACATGTTGTGTCACCTCATCGATCATCCTCGACATTTGGATGGCATAGTGACGCTCGCAACGTGCTCGCAACTTCCCGGGACGCATGTGGGGAATTTGATGGGAGTAAGATGCCCTTAGTGTCGTAGCTTAAGGGTTAGGACGTGACGAAAGACAGGATCGCAGCGCAGGAAGCGGCTCCAAGCGAACGCTTAACAGCACCTGTAGTAACGGCGTATGTTCGGCCACAGCGTAAGAGCCAATGCTGAACTACCATCGTATGCTGCGTTACGAGCGGGAGACAGTACACAGGTTACTTACGTGCTTGTGGGGTCGCCACACGCTTTGTTGACCCGCTCATAGACGACCTAGGCCAGGAATGCAGCATAGAGAAGCAGCCTTTGAATAGAAACCTGAGAAGGAGCAAAGGTAAGGGTAACCCCCATTACTACAAATCTTAAGACAGCTCATATATACAAAGGGGTAAGAAAGGAGAAATTTGTCTACAAACGTTACCCAATGGGGAGCGCTAGGAGCGATACTTGCTGGCGTAGTGTGGTTAGCGTCGGGACTCGTCGATATGACGTTTTTGAGAGGGCAAGATTACGAAGCCCCTGGCTTCATCTTCCTAGTAGAGGCGATGTACATCGTTGCCCTGGCAGGCACCCTGGGGGGGCTTGTAGGGCTCCATACCCGGCAAGCAACCCGCTATGGGTGGTTGGGAAAGGCGGGTTTCTTAGCAGCATTCATCGGGAGCGCACTGTTGCTTATAGGTCTCGTCCTCACCTTTCTGATCAGGGACAGCACGCTTGAGCGTGTGTTTGCTGACCCGGTACTAGGGCTGGGGCTTTTATGTACATTTATCGGGTTCGTGCTCTTAGGCGTTGCTACCCTGATGTTGGGGGTGTTACCGCAGTGGTGTGGCTTACTACTCATCGTCTGTCTTCCTCTCGCGGTCATTTTGGGAGATTACGGCGGGGGGATAGCGCTAGGTTTGGCCTGGCTGGCGTTAGGCTACGTTCTTTTGTCGCAACGCGACGTATCCGCTTTGGTCGGCGGTTCCGAGAAGCGGTAGCAGCATCTACTTTCATCTACTTTTAGTGCTCTGCTGCGCTTCGGCAAAAGTGTTGTCAAAACCTCACTTCGGCAGGTTTTGATGCGACCGGTTGTCCAGAGCAGAGGGTTGGTCGCAGGAGATATCCATGCGCGCGATGATCACAACCTTCTAGAGGCTCCGGGTGAGCCTTTGCGCCTCACCAATACATCGAGGCCAGGGCCAGAGGCGAGGCAGGTCCTGATACGTATCCACGCCTGTGCGGTATGCCGGACAGTCTTACACATCGTTGACGGAGAACTTACCGGCCCGAAACTTCCCTTGATCCCTGGACACCATATCGTCGGCACCATAGTGGAGACCAGTGCTCAGCCGTTCTCTGTCGGAGACCGCGTCGGAGTACCCTGGCTCGGCTGGACTTGCGGTGCATGCCGCTACTGCCTGAGCAGTCATGAGAACCTCTGCGATAATGCCCGCTTTATGGACCATCATATCGATGGTGGCTGTGCCGAATACACCGTAGCGGATCATCGTTTCTGCTTTCCACTACCACCCGGATCCCGGACCTACAGGCGGCGCCGCTGTTGTGTGCGGGACTTATAGGTTACCTCTCGCTTCTAATGGCTGGGGACGACGAACGCCTTGTCATTCTACGGCTTTGGAGCGGCCGCGCATATCGTGACGCAGGTAGCCCGCCACCAGGGTCGAAGGGTCTTCTGCTTTAGCAGGCTCGTAGATGAGGCAGCCTAGCGGTTCGCTCTAGAGCTGGGGGTCGTATGGGCAGGTGATTCGGCGCAAGCACCGCCGGAGGTACTGGAGGCAGCCTTCATCTTTGCTCTGGTCAGGCCTTGGCCCCAGCCTCCCTACGAGCCGTCGCCAAGGGAGGGTTGGCCGTGTGCGGTACCATACACATGAGTGATATCCCATCCTTTCCGTACACAATCCTCTGGGGCAAGCGGGACATCCGATCGGTGGCGAACCTGAGCCGCCTAGACGGCGAGGAGTTCTCGCCCTAGCCCCAGAGGCACCGATTCACACCGAGGTTATACCCTTCAACTGGAGAAAGCCAACGAAGCCCTGAAGGCATTACGCAGCGGTGTGCTACGAGTCGCCGCCATGCTGCTCGTGGACTAAGCTATCTCAAGCGACAAAGCTTGGGATAGTCCGTCGAGGGTACGCCCAATCAGGAATCCGTCCCTGGTTGCTAAGGTGTTAGTGGTGATCACCAGAGGATGCTACAGTCAAGAGTCCACCGGCTATCAGCAGGGTGTCCGCGGCAATACTCAACAACGAGGTCGTACCGGCCACGCTACCGGTCTTTGGGAGCTGAGGAGCAGCCTTGGCGGCTTGCTCGATCAACTGCGTGGGCTTAACATTCGCCTAAGAGAACGTGGGTTCTCCCGCTCTATCTGGGTTTTTCTTGCCAGCCTAGGCGGGCTAGGAGCCCGGCCGTCATCGCGGCGGTAGCGCCCCAAATCTCGTACCCCGTGATCGCGAAGACCGGAACCCGATAATAGCGACCATCACGCTTCCAGACCACCTTCTTAAGCGACTCCGGGGACATCAAGTCTTCCAGCGAGAGGCTGAAGATCTCTTCGACCTCCTCAGGTGCGAGGGCCATCTCTGCCTCACCGGGTAACAAGCCCACGAAGGGTTTTACTAAAAACTTGCTCGGCGGGATGTACAATTCTTCGAGCTCCCCGATTGTCTCGACAATATCCCGTCGGAGATCTATCTCTTCCTCCGCCTCCCGCAAGGCGGTCTCCAAGAGCGACCTGTCCTGCGGCTCCGTGACACCACCTGGGAACGAGACCTGTCCGGCATGGTCCGGTAGGTCTTTATTCCTCAGGGTATAAATGATGCGCCCCCCCTCCGGTGCTAGTAAGATCGGCACTAGTACCGCCGCCCGGCGACAATCTTCTTCGGACTCTGGAACCCTTGGCCTATGCTCTCCCGTTTCAAGGTCCGTTGGCGAAAATGCCTCGTACACTTCGCGCCAACTTCGCAGCGGCTTCCTCACAGCCGCTCGCAGCCGCAGCGCGAGCTCCCCGTTAGTTGTGCGTTCGTCTTCCCCTGAGCGGTCCATACACCTAATCATATTGCATATTGCATCGTCCGCCCGAGGCGGCCCCTAGCATTTCACCGTCGTATCAGCGTGTTTTCGACACGCTTAGTAACCCTCTCCGAGGTTTCTACTACGTGTAACCCTAAGCGCAGTTGTAGTTTTATGCAACCTCTGGCGCTATAGTCTCTCAAGCACGCAATCGGCGCGCGAGAACAGGTCTTATGCAAGCAGCCGGTTGTCGTCCGGTTGGTGTTCGCGAACTGCGTCTAAACAAGCGCTGGCGTCGACACCTTCAATAACAGTTTGTAACCCTATACACACCATGCCGAGGCTCTGGCTCATCTAACCTCTCCATATTCGACACCTTCTGTGGCGCCTTCGACCAACTCCGTGGTGACCAGACCGATCATAAAACCCAACACAAGCGGAAGCATTACGATCGCCAAAACGTGTACCGCTTCCCGCTGCTGTATGCTAGCAAAGAGTACTCTGATCACGAGTTCTTTTAACACGTAGAGTAGTGCACCCGCCGCCAGCGCCAGTACGAAGACGGACAGGGGTACCAATGTCCAAAGGCTACCGACAATCGTACCTACGAACGTAGGTCCACCACCTATCGCACCAAGTAAGAGCAGAGTTCCCCACGGCACGACGCTTCCATGACGTACCATGGGGCTGAGGATCCCGAAGCCTTCGGTGGCTTTGTGTACAGCAAATCCGACTACCAGCC
>JAFAPF010000255.1 GCA_019247245.1 Rubrobacter sp.
TTGACAGTGGGGAAGAGAGGTCTACCATGTATTGTTATGGATATGCTTGATAAGGAATCGAAGAGCAACCTCGCCACGCAACTAGAAGAAGCAAGAAAGAGGACGAGGTTTCTATTGGAGATGGTCTCCGATGAAGATCTCACCGCGCAGCACGATCCGATCATGAGCCCCCTGATCTGGGACTACGGCCACATAGGTAATTACGAAGAGCTGTGGCTCTTGCAAAGAGCGCATGAGATAAGCCTCTCGGACGGAAAGCTCTACGATATATACGACGCTTCGTTGCACCCTCGAAAGGAGCGCTTGTCGCTGAACTTGCTCGACCGAGCGTCGGCCGACCACTATCTCGACGCCGTCCGCAAGGCGGTCCTCGAAACCCTTCAAGACGCAGACTTTAATGGGGACGATCCTCTCCTTAGAGATGGCTTCGTATACAACATGATCTTGCAGCATGAGTACCAACATAACGAGACCATGCTCCAGACCCTACAGCTAATGAAGGGTGACGGCTACAAGCCTACCCCGAGCGTCGACCTCCCGGAGGCCGGGGCGGTCGAGGAGGAGATGGTTTTCATCCCGGGCGACCCGTTTGCCATGGGCACCGACGACCGCATTCGAGCCCTCGACAACGAGCGCGAGGCCTACGTGGTGGACCTGCCGGACTTTCTCATCGACAGAACGCCGGTCACTAACGGAGCCTTCGCCGAGTTTGTCGAGAGCGGGGGATACAAGAGGCAGGAGTTCTGGGAACCAGCCGGGTGGGAATACATCCAGAGGGAGGGCATAACCGCGCCGAAACACTGGCACCGGTCTGATCTAGCTGGCTGGTGGACGGAAAGGTTTGGCCTTGAGGAACCCCTGAAGCACAACGCACCCGTAATGCACGTCTCGTGGTACGAGGCCGATGCCTACGCCCGGTGGGCTGGCAAGCGACTACCCACAGAGGCCGAGTGGGAGAAGGCAGCTTCTTGGGATCCGAAGACAAGCATAAAGAGGCTCTATCCATGGGGCGACGAGGCACCTACGCCTGTACACGCCAACCTAGATCAGCTGGCCTTCTCTACAGCAGAGGTCGGGGCGTATCCCGAGGGGGCGAGCGCGTACGGGGTATTGGGGATGATTGGAGACGTCTGGGAGTGGACCGCAACAGACTTCTACGGCTACCCCGGCTTTGAAGCTTTCCCGTATAAAGAGTACTCCGAGGTTTTCTTCGGTAGCCAGTATAAGGTTCTGCGCGGCGGCTCATGGGCCACACGACCAGGTGCTATACGCAACACCTTCCGCAACTGGGACTTTCCCGTCCGCCGCCAGCTCTTCTGCGGTTTCCGCTGTGCCAGATAGCTCTCAGCAAAGATAAGTGGATCGGTATCTCCTGGTGCTTACAGGCCTCCGTCAGTGAAGAAACGACTCTCCACAGAGGAAGCCGTTCTAATGGTCACAAGGCGAGAATAAACGGCCAAGAAGCTGAAGGCTGATCGCTAAAGATGTGCCGGATGGTAGCCTACCTCGGAGAGAAGGAGGTGGCGCTCTCATCGCTTGTCCTGAAACCGGAGCATTCCCTACTCGTTCAGAGCTACGCGCCAAAGGAGATGACAAGCGGAGTGGTAAACGCAGATGGTTTCGGTACCGGCTGGTACGTCCCAGCAGTGGACGGTGAGCCTGCCGTCTACCGGTCGAACGCCTCGATATGGGCCGACCGCAGCTTCGCTAGCATTGCACCCAAAGTGCGCTCCGCGACGGTTTTCGCCGCCGTTCGCAGCGCGACGCCGGGCTTACCGGTAGAGGAGAGCGGTGTTCCGCCGTTTTCCTCCGGTCCCTACCTGTTCGCTCACAATGGTGCCATAAAAAATTTCCGCTCCACGGCCATGCGTCCCCTGCGCGATGCCCTGAGCGATGTATCGTACTCCGGCCTCCTCGGCGTAACGGACTCTGAAACGATCTTCGCTCTCCTCCTCGACCGGCTACGCACCCTGAAGGCCCGTCCAGGGAATGTAGACGCTCTGTCCAAGGCTATCGCCGAAACGCTCCGCGGCGTCTCGGCCGTTTGTACCGAGCTTGGGGTACCAGCCGCCCTGAACGTCGGCGTAATGGACGGCGAAGCCATGGTGTTCGCCCGCTACTCTACGCTAGAACCGGGCAACTCCCTTTACTTTATTGAAGACGGCGAAGCCTTTCCGGGTGCGATCGTGGTCGCGTCCGAGCGCCTCGACGGGGACAGCAGCTGGCGTCAGGTTCCCGACCGGTATCTACTCGTGGTGAACCTCGAAGGCGTCACAATGCATCCCCTATAGGTAGGTGCAGAACTTTTTGGGCCCCCTATAGGTAGGGGCAAAACGTTTATTTACTATATCCATGAATTTGTTAGAATTGTCGAAGACGTTGAAGGTTGCTTGGGTATACTAGCGGGTATTGACAGCCCGTCGCATATACTGTAAGACAGGGGCGGGTAAGTTGGACCTACTGGAGGGGTGAACCTCATAAAAGGTGCATATAAACAAGATAAGAGGAACGACCGCCACCTTGTCCGCAAGCGCGACCGTAGGCGTAACCGCAGGACGGGATTCTTCTTCGCCGCAGTTGTGTGCGCCCTGCTGGCCATGATTGCTGCGGGCTACCTACTCAACGGAGGTGATATCTTCCAAGGGATCCACCTCAGTGGCCAACAGACGGCCAGCGAATCTAGCCAGGAAGGTGCCTCTTCTGAGGGGGCCGAACCTAACGTGCTCCTTGGGGAATTCTTTACCGATTTCGCCTGGGATCCGGACCCGAGCCGCCAATCCAACCTAAAGACTGCCTCGAAAAAAATCGACGGCACCATCTTGGCACCGGGAGAGACGTTCTCGGCTCTCAATACGCTGGGACCGCCGGAGGATTACGAGGCCGCCAAAGTTTTCGCCAATGGCGGCGTCGACCGTACCGAGGGAGGAGGGTTGTGCCAGGTCTCCTCGACGCTGTACATGGCAGCCAACTACGCGGGCCTAGAGATCGTGGAGCGCAACCCACACTACGCCGAGCTCCCCTACATCCAGCCCGGCTTGGACGCGACCGTTTGGTTTGGGGAAAACGGCTGGGGCGCCTTGGATATGAGGTTTAAGAACAATACTGATCAGAACATCATGCTCCGGGAGTACGTCAACGATAAGGGCTTCCTTATCGCCCAGATCTACGGAGAGAAGTCCACTGGCAAGCAGGTGAGCATGGATTCGGAGAAGGTCGAAGAGAACCCAAATAAGGGCATCAAGTGGGACACCTACAAGACGGTAAAGGACAACAACGGTAAGGTCCTCGAAGACGGTCTCCTATTCGAAACCGTCTACAGCTATAACCCACCCGTACCCGAGGAAATGCAGCACAAGACAAACGAACCCCGAGGTTCCGGCTGGTTGGACCCGAGCAACACCACCGGTTGGGCGAACAACCACTAACGGGCGAGATGCCGTAGCTAGCATGTGTTTGTGCTACGCCCCTCAATAGAAGAGCCGCGATTCCAAGGAGTAAACGGAAACACGGCCTCTCGCAGGTAGGTCTAGTAGTCTAGGCAACACAGCTAATAGCAGGAAGAGGCAGCCGTGCGATAGCGACCTCTTTGGAGCTCCAAGCTGAGTTGGTCCACCAAGATCAAGAAGCCCTAGAGCAGACAACCTTACAGACAACCTTAGTATGCTTTAGGTAGTGTGCCTAGATCTATATCGCGGGTTTCGTTTGAGCCGAACTTAGCCTCTCCCACCCGGAGCTTCAACCCCGAGGAATCCGATTCTATCGGGAAGATAACCCTTCCCTGTTTCTTAGTACCGGGCTCTATTTTACCGACGAACATGTTTTCTTCGCCCCAAAGATGAAATGCATTCATCTCGACGTCGGGCTCAAACTCACGCCCTTTGCTGTCAACAAGGACCAAGAACGGGGTGGCGAGCCTGAGATCCTGATTGGAGTTGTTCAACAAATCAACGTCCAAGATGACGAAGTTTCCCTCATCGTTACCCCAGCGTTCTGAGACAAGCACGTCCGACCACTCACCCTTTGTTACGGTCCACTGCACGTTACCTACGGTGACAGGGTCTCCAATTGAGGCCGCGGATTGCTCTGTAGATCCCGTCGTTTGGTCTGCTCCGCCTTGATTGTCTGCTGAGGAGTCAGAAGTCTGCTCTCCCCCACACCCAGCAACAAACACAGCGACCACCGCAAGAAACACCATACTTGCGAGCTTCTTCCTTCTCACATCTTCTTCCTTCCAGGACCTTTGAAAGCCAGGTTGCGATTATAACCGGATACTGCTCGATAGTTCCATAGGGCCGCGAGTAGCGGCATCCCATAAACGAGAGCGCTTCTTCGGGCAGCTAACCGTCCGCCAGCGATCCCATTAATCGCGCCAGCTCCGCAGAAACTCCTCCTGCTTGGGCGTCAGGACGTCCACTCCCATACCCAAAGCTTCCAGCTTTATGCGGGCGACCTCGTCATCTATTTCTTTTGGGAGCAGATGTACCGCGGTGTCTAGTCTCCCGTGGTTGTTTGCGAGGTGGTGGGTACATAGGGCTTGGATAGCGAAGGTGAGATCCATGATCTCTACCGGATGGCCATCGCCAGCGGCGAGGTTAACGACCATGCCACGCCCAACGAGATACAGTCTCCGGCCATCCGGCATCGCAAACTCCTCGACGTTGCGGCGCACATCGGTCACCTTCGCAGCTACAGTCGCCAAGTCCACCGTGTCTATCTCTATGTCCACCGCGCCGGCGTTTGTCAAGATCGTTCCATCCTGCATCCGTTCGAAATGAGGCCCGGCAAGCACGTTGCGGCTGCCCGTGGCCGTGATAAATACCTCCCCTATCCTTGCCGCCTCCAGGGCTGGCAGCACGTCGAACCCGTCGGCATAAGCCTCCAGTCCCCGTACCGGGTCCACCTCGCAGACTGTCACCCGAGCGCCCAAGCCAGCGGCGTAGCGGGCGATGCCCTTGCCGCACCATCCGTAACCCAGGACGACGATGCGCTTTCCACCCACCAGTAGGTTCGTGTTCTGCATGATAGCCGTTAGGGTCGACTGACCAGTGCCGTAGCGGTTGTCGAAGAGATACTTACACCGGGCATCGTTGGCAGCTATGCAGGGTATTTCCAGCGTCCCCTCGCTGTCCATGGCTTCGTACTTGGCCACCCCGCTCGTCGTCTCCTCAGACGCCCCGAGCACGCCTCCCAGGAGATTACGGCGCGTGGTGTGGACCAGCCGCACGAGCCCCGCCCGATCGTCTATAAGGACGGCGGACCTGCCGTCTAGCGTCCGGTCCAGTACCCTCTCCAGCTCCCGATCAGACTTCTCTGGCGGGTTTTGCGAAGAGGCGTAGACCGTCACTCCTCGCTCGGCCAGCGCCGCCGCTACGTCGTCCTGTACAAAGAGCGGGCTCGGGCTGGCCACGGCTACCTCCGCTCCGGCCTCAGCCAACACCACCGTGAAATAAGCGGTCTTGGCTTCTATCGGGAGAGCCACCCCCACGCCTAAGCCCTCAAGGCTCCCATCCTTGAGGTACCTATCCCGCACGGTGTTAAGGACCAGCGAGTGGCGAGCCGCCCAGTCTATCTTCTTGTGGCCCTCCGGCGCGAGGCCGAGATCTCGGACCATAGATTCACTCCGCATGATCCTCCTTACGACAATTCCTAAGCTCTGCGTACCCGCTTCTTGCCATCCTACAACAGGACCGGTGGTGGCTAGCAGCGCACCGCTGGGTTTGAGGCCGAACACTACGAGTGTTCTAGAGGAGATGATCGGCAGAGTGCGAAAGCAGTCCGAAAAGTAACCCGGTGGCGCAGAACTCAGGCCACTTTTTCGTTACACTGCCGCGGGTAAAGAAATTGTGGGGCAACCAGCTCTTTGTGGGTCGCCCTCAGAAGCAGGTACGATAAAAAAATCCCGGGAGTTTATGGAGCATCTAGATTACTCTACCGAGGAGAGGTCGGTTAAAAAGACATGATCAACGATCTGTTTACCAACCTAGCACAATGGGTCGTCGAGCTTGTCTACTCGTTCGGCTACACCGGTGTGTTCGTCCTGATCGCGCTGATAAACCTGCACCTGCTACCGCTGCCCACGCAGCTGATCCTATCCCTCGCCGGCTTTTTGGTCGGACAGGGGCGCTTCTCGTTGGTTCTGGTGCTGATGGCGTCAACGGCGGGAGGGTTGGCTGCCTCGCTGGCACTGTACTTTTTAGGTCTTTGGATTGGCGAGGAGAACTTGCACCGGCTCATCGGACGGCTCGAGTGTTTCAAGCTCGTGTACAGATCAGATCTGCACAAAGCAAGTAAGGTGTTCGAGCGGCACGGCGGGAAGGCCATTGTCATCGGCCACCTCGTCCCAGCCGTGGGCGCCTTGATCTCCATACCAGCGGGCCTCAAACGCATGCCGCTCTTGAGGCAGTTTGTGGTCTACACCGTGGTCGGCAGCGGCCTGTGGAACGCGACGTTCATTACCCTCGGATGGGTGCTTGGAACCGAGTGGGTGATCATAGAGCAGTACGCGCCGCTAATCGAATACACGGTACTGACCACCTTGATCGGAGGAGCACTCTGGTTCGTGTGGCATCGGAGAAAGGCACACAAGTATAAATGACCGGAACGTTCGTACCGCTCGCGACCTAATCTTCTTCGTGCGAACCACCCCCGGTTGAAGCTCCATCTCGAACCAGCGGACGCGATCCTCTTGGTCGGGGGTCTCTAACGCGCCCTCGCGGGCCTCGCGCACGATCCGGATAGCCTCTCCAGAAGGATGTCCCAGGGACACCAGAACCGAGGCTGCAACCAACCCGCGTTGACCAAGGCCTCCACGGCAGTGGACCACTACCGTTTGTCCTTCTTCGAGCTGCCCGGCTAAATCCTCGATCAAGGGCCTGTACTTGTCCTCCTCGGGCGCTGATGGAACCCCGTAGTCGGGGATTGGGAGGTGGAGGGCATCCATATCCATCTCCTCGGCCTTCTGGAAGAACTTAGGGATCCGAAGGTCCGAGTACTCGGCACGCTCCCTAAGGGAGACCAGAGCCTCCACGCCGTATTCCTGCCTGAGCCTCTGGAGATCGGTCTCGAGATCCCGCTCCCACCGCCCACCTGTCTCATCCGTCTTCTTACCAGGAGCGAAGGTCAACCCTAGCCGTCCGGGTAACTCCAGCACCTCCTGGGACAGAAAGTCCACACGGATAGGGTGGGATTCGGAGTTTTTCCTCTTCTCTGCTCATTAGCTTCTTTCTCTAGCTATCTACCGCCTGGAGAAAGTAGGTACAGCTCATCATATATCAACCTGCCATTGCGGTATCACGGGAAATTCTGTTTGTTTAACCGGTATCGAGCAAATCGAGTAGACTAAGTAAGCTATCCAGCAGGTTCCGAGGATTTAAAAGGAGATGTTATGAACGATCCCGAGAGCATCATCAAGGAGGCCAAAACCATCGCGGTGGTAGGACTCTCCGACGACCCGGAGAAGTACAGCCACGAGGTAGCCAGTTATCTGAAGGAGCAGGGCTACCGAATCATCCCCGTCAACCCCAACTACGAAGAGGTATTCGGGGATCACGCTTACGACACGGTCGATCAGATCCCCGAGCAGGTGGATGTGGTAGACGTCTTCCTCCCCCCTGACAAGACCCCGAATGTTGCCGAGGATGCGGTCAATGCCGGGGTCAAGGTGTTGTGGCTACAGGAAGGTATCGAGAATGAGGAGGCGCGCCGGATAGCCGAGGAAGGTGGGCTCGTCTTCGTTCAGGACAGGTGCATGAAGCAAACGCACGAGGGATTACAGAAGAGTTAGAGGCTTGTTACCAAGCTTCTTGCGTGTTCCACCAGATCTAACGAGAAGCTTCCGCCTGCGTGCGTGAGATCCTGTTCGTTGAGCTGTTGGGCGGGCTCGGTGATGTCCTAATCGCGCTACCGGCCATCCAAGCTCTGGCCCGCTCTCACCCTGAGGCACGCCTTACCGTACTCACCTTTCCGCCCGGCGGCGAGTTGCTTGAGCAAGATCCGCTGATCCACCGGGTGGTGCACGCTCCCAGGCCCGACGCTGCCCACCCGTACCGTGCCCGGGAGGCGGTCGAGGTGCTGCTCACGCGAGGAAGCTGGGACCTGGTGGTCACGGACACGATCTACGAGGGTATCGGCGATCTGGTTTACTCCTCCGACGCGTCGCGCGTGATGACGAACCTGTGGCAAACGCCGCCCCCCGACGAGCGCGTGGGCGAACGCTTCGTCCGCCTCCTGCTCGTCGAGGGCCTGATCGAAGCATGGGCTATCGCTCCTCCCCAACTGCACCTCACCCCCAAAGAACGCTCCGTCACCGCCGGATGGCTCCTAGATGCCCGCCGCCCGCTCGTCTTCCTCTGCCCGGACGCGGGCATGGAGGTGAAGCGATGGCCGGAGGAGAACTGGAGTGCCCTGGGTCGCGCTCTTGGCAGCAATTACGGCGCGGGCATCGTAGTACCCGTCGGCTCCGATCCCGAGCAGGCGGCACGCGTCGTCCGGTTGATCGGAGAAAGAGCACGCGCGTGGCCGCGCGGCACACTCCGCAAGCTCGCCGCCGCCCTGTCGTGCGCAGACCTCGCCTTGGGGGCAGACACAGGACCGGTGCGTATTGCCGCCGCCTTGGGTGTGCCTACGATCACGCTCTTCGGCCCCTCCTGGCACGGCCGCTACGGGCAGCCCCTTCCACACGTCAACCTCCAGGGCCATTCCCGCTGCCCCCAGCGCGTTGTCTCCGACTTTACCCAACAGCCCTGCTGGTACCAGGGGACATGCACGCTTGAGGAACGCTCGTGGCGCTCCTGCCTGGAGGACATCTCCGTAGAGGATGTACTGGACGCGAGCATCCCCTTGCTGGTTCACGGAGGCATACGGTGAACAGGCCTTGGGCAGAGGCGCGGCGCATCCTGGTGATGCGGCTCGATAACATCGGCGACGTGGTGATGACGAGCCCCGTACTACGCGCTCTCAAGGAGAGCCTGCCCGCATCGAGTATCACGCTGATGGCGAGCCCCGGCGGGAGCAAGGCCGTACCGCTTCTGCCGTGGGTGGACGAGGTACTCCCGTGGCGCGTAGTCTGGCAGGAGCTGGGGAACCGTCTAGCCCGCGACCCGGCGCGGGAGTGGGAGCTGATCGAGACTTTGAAGGAGGGCAGGTATGACGCGGCCGTCATCCTCACCTCCTTCAAGCAGACCCCCCATGCCGCCGCCTACGCCTGTGTCCTGGCGGACATCCCTCTCAGGCTAGGCGAGTCCAAGGAGTGGGGCGGTAGCGTTCTTACGACAGAGGTACCCCCCGCCCGCGACGAGCTACACCAGGCAGAGCGCAACCTACGGCTGATCGAACACGCCGGCTTCCAGGTCGAAGACCGCTCCTTGGGGGTCAGCGTGCCTCCGAGGGCGCGAAAGAGCACCACCGCGCTGCTGAAAGCACATGGCGTGGTGCCGGGCACGCCGTATCTTTTGCTCTGCCCCTGGACGAGCTGCCAGGCCCGCACCTACGCCTCCGAGCGCTTTGCCCTCGCTACGCGCCGTCTCTCCGAAGAGACGGACTGGCCGGTCGTGGTGACCGGCACCGAAGCCGACCAAGCGCGCAGCGGCGAACTATTCAGCGTGTTGGACGGTCGCAGTGTAGACCTCGTTGGTACCACTGACCTATGTGAGCTTGCCGCGGTGGTTGAAGGCGCGCGGCTCGTGCTGACGAACAACACCTCAACCATGCACCTCGCCGATGCTCTGCGTACGCCGAGCGTGGTGCTGTTCTCGGGCACCGAGCTCGAAGAGCAATGGCGACCACGCGATGTATCACACCGGCTACTCCGCCGCGATACCGTCTGTAGTCCATGCTACGCCTTCATGTGTCCGTATCACCTGGAGTGCCTGGATATACCACCCAAAGAAGTAGTGGAGGCCAGTCTCTCGCTACTCGCCGAGGTGGAGCAGTAAAGGTCGCGGGCATGACGCACGTGGCGATGGTGGCAGGCACGTACCAGCCCAAGCGTTGCGGCGTAGCGCACTACGTCCAACGCCTCCGGTCCGTTCTGGAGGAGCGCGGTGTCTCCTCGGTCGTGCTCACCACCAAAGAGGCGGCCCAGGCCAGCAAAGACCTAAGGGTGAAAGGCGTGGTACGCAGTTGGGGACCCGCCTCTCTGCCAGCGCTCGTCCGGGCCGTACGTAATGCACGGGCAGACGTGATCCATATCCAGCATGCGGCGGGCACGTACGGTTTCAAGCGCGCCGTCTTCTTCCTACCGCCACTGCTCAGGGCCGCCGGGGTCCGCGCTCCTCTGGTGACGACTGTGCACGAGTACGCCTGGTGGGAGTGGGAGCCACGCTTCATCCCGCAAAGGATGCTCGAATCACTCAAGGAATGGGGACAGCGCTGTGGTGTGTGGGACCGCGAAGATGGCTTCCTGTTAACCGGCAGCGACGCCCTGATCACGACGAACACCCTCATCGAAACCGCGATTACCGAACGGCTGCCGGGGCTAGCGACCCGTCTGCACCGCGCCCCGCTCGTCACCAACATAGACGTCGCCCCCGTGGATCGTGACCAGGCTAGGGAGGAGGTGCGCTCCCGGTACGGCTGGCCCCTCAATGTGTCGGTCATCGCCTACTTCGGCTTTCTCCACCCGGTCAAGGGGATAGAAAACCTGCTGAAGGCGCACAAAGAAGTACTCGAGGACCATCCCCAGGCTCGCCTGCTGCTACTGGGCGGAGTCGAAAGCCTGGCCCTCAGAGAGGAAGCCGCCTGGTACTGGAACAAGCTACACGCGCTCGTCGCGCAGCTAGGGCTCGAGGAGATGGTAGCCATAACGGGGTACGTCG
>JAFAPF010000003.1 GCA_019247245.1 Rubrobacter sp.
AGCTGGAGCAGCAGTGAGCACCATCAGTGCTAGCATCGCCGCTACCAGCAACACTAATACAGACAAGCGCTTCATTAGGACAACCTCCTTCTTCTAAGTACAGGCTTATACCAAAAGGTGCACAGGGCTAAACATATAACAGCTAGCCAGGTGCTAGCTGCCGATAATAAATATTCTCGGAAATTCCTTCATAAAACGATGTAGCTAAAGGCCAAGATAGTGACTAAGACCCCTAGTGTCGCTCTGATCCAAAAGTCGGGTAGGAATCTCTGCAATCTTGCCCCCACATAAGTGCCAATGAAGCCCCCTACACCAAGCACCAAACCCAGCAACCAATCCGGCGCTACTGCCGCTTGGCTTCCTAGGGAAGTGGTGGCTAATAGTTCATAGAAGGCAACACCTCCGACTGAGGTAGCGAAAGTGCTAATCATAGTAGCGCCCGCCACGGTATAGACCGGCAACCCGAAGACGGTCACTAAGAACGGAGCGATGATCGATCCTCCGCCAACGCTATAGATACCGCCGATTATCCCTACTACCAGCGATAGTACGAACACCGCTGGTATGCTAAAGGTGTACCGCTTCCCCCCGAAATGGTATTCCACCTGGCACATGGAGGCGCTGACCCACTCCATCGTCACGTCGCTATCTAGAGGTATGCTCCCCCACGGACCGGAGCGAATGCGAGTTCCTACCTCATAGAGCAGGCGCGTTCCGAGATACAATAACACGAAGCCAACAAAGACCTTGAAAGAACCGAGATCCGAGAGGTAGGTGATTCGCACAACGGCCCCCACGAACACACCGGGGAGCGCACCCAAAATCACCACCGCTACCAGCGGCCAAATTACACGTTGCTCCCGCACGTAACGGTAGACTCCGCCAGGAGCCGCGATGACGTTGTAGATGAGATTGGTGGGGCTAACAGCGGGACTAGTAAATCCCAACACACTAACTTGAAAGGGGAGCAAAAGGAATGCTCCTGATACCCCTGCTGGGGCGGTCAGAGCAGAAACCAAGAAAGCCACTAACAGCGGTATAAGCGGGTTAACGTCTACACCGGAACCTAGGAAGTGCATAAGGAGCTACGGACTGTATAGGAATCTCGGCATATAGCCAAGGGGTGTTGGTAACTTATACCCCCTAAGATTTATGCAGGACGCTACACTACGAATGTCACACTGCTTAAAGCACTGTTTGTGTTGGTGCCAACAGGCTTGCTGTTTACGTGGTCAGTTGTTTTGTTCGTTAGAGGAAAGACTCTGTGCTTGTTCTTACAGTTGCTCGGCGCAGGATGCCTGATGATGGTTGTCCTTACTCATGTCTTTGAAGCACTTGCTCTATTTCCTTGGATGCATTGGGGCTCGCCCGGTAGTGTTGGTCACTACCTGGATTTCGGGAGTGCTGTTCTTGGGATCGTGTTGCTTTCCGTAAGATATTTGTGTCGCATGCTTACTAAGCCTCACACCTAACAATACACGCTTGTAACGCCTAACCTAAAGGACTTAGGCTGCCGATAACTACTTATTCTCGGAAACCCAGTAGACATGAAAAGAGCCGGAGCCTCTTAGAACTCCAGCTCTCTACTGCCTAGAGATACACTCACATAGGGACTTTTTCGACATCCTCCAGAAAGCACAGAGAGCGGGCAGTGTTTTTCGCAAAATGAGGATTGTACGAACATCTCTTACTGGCTCATGAGGTTGGGGCTGTGGTCGAAGGATCGTCTAGAAGAGCAGTATGAGGAAGATAGGACCGGAGGCCTTTTGAAGCAGCTCGGCTCCTGTAGCTTCTCCGTGCACCTAATCAGCGGCAAGAAGCTCTCCGCGCGCTCGATCTCGCCAGCGTGCAGCGCGGCATCCATTTCTCTTGCTAAGGCACCGCACACTATGCGGCCCCACTTTGCTATCTCCGCTTGCCTCTCGGCTGCGAATGGGTAGGACGCTTTGCCGGTCATACCGTTCCATTCAAGCTCAGTGGGTATACTGCGACCTTACCGAAGTGGGCTCAGTGGGCTCAGATAAGGTGGCCACTGCTGGCTCGCTCTGCTCCGTCTTTCGAGCAAGAAGCAGTGCATCTAAAGACCATCCCCCGCCACCGACGATCAGCAAAAAGATCAAGCCCAAAAGCATCGAGAAGTCTACACGTCCCGAATGCAGCATCCCCCACAGCCCAAACTGTGCACCTTGTGGGTTAGGTTCTGGTCCACCCCCAAACAAAAGAGGAATCTTCGTCGTGGCTATCGCCGTCGATATGTCGATGATAAGTGGGATGGTAGCCACTCGAGTGAGCAGACCCAGCAGGAGAAGAGCTCCGAAGAGGATCTCGACCACCCCGACAAATGAAGCCGTGATGTAAGGAGCGGGGATGCCGATCTTTTCGAAGCGTCCCTCGCCGAGTGCCTCGGGGAAGAGGAACTTCTGGATGCCCTCGGTAAAGAACACCCCACCGACGATGAGCCTGACCAGGATTGTGGCTGCAGGTGCTTTACTCGACAGAATATTTTGGGTGATGGTGGATATGTTCATCTTCCGTACCTACCTTTCGTAGTCTTTTCTTGGTTCAATGGACCTTCTACTTTAGAGGTGTTCTGTGAGGAATGCGAGCCAGTAGATAGAGCCCCACAAAAAGGCCTTCGACTAGTAAGGAGAGGATTCCTAAGGGTTCGAGCCACTCCTCTACGGGCAATCCCGGAAGGCCGATCGTGCGGCTGATGACGTACCCCAAAAATGCGCTTACAGCGGTTAGGACTCCTAAGCTCCAGCCCCAGCCATATCTTTGATAGATGCCGATCGATGCTACTGCCGCCCCAAAGACGATCGCCACGAACAAGAGGCCCTTATAGGCAGCATCTTCGAAGCTGTCAGGAGCATCGAGTAGGTGAATCAGGCCTTCGAGTGTGATCAGCAATATACCAATCCACGTTAGTAGTGGCTTGCCTTGGGTGGAAGCGTTGCTAGTATTTACCTCTCTGTAGCTGCTTCGCATCATCTACTTCTCCTCTCTCAAGCGGGCAAGAGTTGACTTAATCTGGGACGGTTGTACGAAACATTTATTTGATCGGTTTTGGGTTGAAGCGGTGAATCCGTCGTTTGCTAAGACCAGTCACCTTATTGCTCGTCACCAACAGGGATGGCCTACCGTTCTTTGCCAATCAGTTGAGATTCTCAAAACCAAGTAGGTGAAGCGTACGTACAACCGCCCGCCAATAGCACTACACATAGGTTGGTAGGTCCTTAAACATCTACGGGGCAAAGAAAGGAGGCCGCTCTGATGGCCGATAAGGGAAGCGAGATCGTTAGCGATGTGCAGGAGAAGATGATGGAGGTCGCTGGCGATGTAAAGGAGGAGATAAAGGAAGCTACTAGTGGGGTGATCGAGCTATTCGTGCTTGCCCTGGTTGGGCTGCTGGCGATGGTAGCATTGGGCTCCCTGTTGTTGTTTGTAGCAATATTTTAAACGGTCAGGATACCGAGCACTGTTTAGTAGCTAAGTACAGAGCATTAAAAGCAGTTGAGTATAAGTTCGACCGGTAAATGTGCTAGCCCGGCTAGGGATACGAAGCCAATGGTAAATCACACCCAAATGGGGCATATCTTGTCTGCATGTATGGGAAAACATCTGGCGTACTTATCAGTACATAAGGCCTCAGAATCGCCTGTAAGGCCCTCTCATGGGAAAGGTATGAAAGAAGTAAACCGAGTGCCCTCATTCGCTTGTTAGAGAGCCGTACAGCGGCCAAGAAATGCCTTCTAGATTTGTTTCAAAGCGGATTTCCTGATCGTCACAAATAGGTCTCAAGCAGCTCCTTCCTTCTCCGCACCACCAAGGTCGAGGTCTGATGGGGTGATATCAAACCCATACTTCGTTCGAATAATAAATATCGGTAAACTCAACCTCATCGTCGATGAGGACGTTATGGACGGTTTTATTCAAGGAATCGGTGGCGATCCCAACGCTCACGTCACACCCGCCTTGAGGATCGAGGTCAACGATCAACACCCGCTTGCCCCGCAGCGCTAACCCTGCGGCGAGGTTAAGGGTCAAGGTGATCTTGGCAACGCCACCTTTCTGGTTTGCAACAGCGATAATGCAGGGGCCCTGGGTAATGCGGTTAACCCTCTTTTCTATTGCCTCTTTTGGAATACGGTACTCACGACCAATCTTCATTGAAGGAAGCTTGCCGCTTTTTATCCAGGGAGCAACGGTTTTGGTATGAACGTTGAGGAGTTTTGCTACCTCCTCGGTCGACAAGAACGGGCTCTGGCTTGCCATAGTGTGTAGGTCTGTCGTAGGTTGTGCTCCGTTGTAGGTAGGGAGGGAAATTCACAACCAGAAGACTACATACCCTACACTAGCAATAAAGATACTCTTGTGTCAAGTAGGATATATTACACTTCGGCTTTCGCAGAGGAGATAATTACCAACTTCTTACACACAAAAAGATCGCTGGGAATAAGAAAGGAAGTGTCTCCTAATCGTTGTAGGAGGCCTTTTCAGCGCTCCACAGATAAGGAGAGGAGTGTCACCTCATCCATCGGATAGTCCTTCACGTTGCTCGTCACGATGGTCGCTCGTTGCTCGCGTGCTACCGCCGCAACTAGCCTATCAGTAGTAGAAAGCAAAACACCTCGCCGTGCAAAGGTGTAGCCAAACCTTCCAGCTTGCTTGGCAGCAGCAAGGCTAATCGGCCACAGGAGAAGCGGTTCAAAGAACTCGTCCCAAACCGCGTGCTGCGAAGGGGCAAGACCAGCGTAGAACTCAGCCACGTTTACGGGAGAGACACCCACATCCTCCCCGTTCTGAAGGAAGCGATGGACGAGTGAAAAGGCCGGCTCGCGGCGCTTGGAGAAATCAATAAGAGCAGTGGTATCCAACAAGGTATCGGCTCATGGTTCTTCGTTGAGGAGGCGTGAAAGCCGCTCCTCATCAGCACGCCTCGAGGCACGCACCCACTCGGCAGCAGATTCACTGCTCTCCCAACCGGGCGTCTCAACGTGTTCAAGAGAACCACCAGCTTTCTCTGCTGCTTTTAGAAGCTTTCGGCGGCGGACTTCTTTCTCTGCAGCCTTGGTTAGAAACTCGCTGCGGTGGCGATTACCCACCAGTGCATCGATGGTTTCTATTAAGGCTTTGGGAATAACAACGTGTGTTCGCATCATCTAATCAGCCATTGGCCCTCCCTTATGTGGCCATAGGTATGGGACTAATATATCAACTAAGTATATGATTTATCAAGAACGAAAGGTGACATATGAGCTCGCGAACCGTATTTGCGTCCCCCATGACAGAAGCAGCAGACATTCGACCATAGCTTGGTTGGTTATCAGATACCGACTCCTTTTGGTCAATACCATGAGAAATACCGATGTGTTTTGGTTAGCTTTACCGATGGTTTGTGGTCAGCGCAGGCGTCAGGCGACGTGTCAGGGCAGGGGCTTCGTGCAAAATCCCCTCGTAACACAACTTATTGGGTTTACTTATCATATAAACACAACATGTAGTGCTACACGCCGGGGTGAGAGCCATGGTGCAGAGAAAATTGCCACGAAGCATGTGTGTACAAAATCTTCCTGCAAATGCCAGGGTTTCATACGTTCACAACACATCACTTCAGATACCGACTCTTTTTGGTCAGGAATACCGATGTGTTTAGGAAGTGATACCGATTAGTTGTGGTTAGTGATACCGATGTGTTTTGGTTAGCTTTACCGATTCTTTTTGGTCAGTTTTACCGACATGTTTTGGTCAGTTTTACCGATGGTTTATGAAAATCTTAGTGCTAAATGTCCTGCAAAGAGGGCAAATTTGTCGTGCGAGTCGGGGTTGCTCTGTATGTCTGTATGTCTGTTTAATACTGTATATGTTGTTAACAGGGAGGAGATGGAAGCACCATGGGAGATGATGAGCTGTGGGACACTGAGGCACTTGCTGCCGAGCAGCTAGCACTCATCCCAGTTGAGGCAAATTTAGAAATACCCCCACTGTTTCAGATGCGCCGAACGAACCCGACCAACAGGCTTGCTGAGTGCCGGGTACCAGTAACAGCAACGACAGGTGAGCGCCTCGAGCAATACTGGCGTATCTCAGTTCCCGAGCCTTACGAGTTGCCAGGAACCTTTGATCAGGACACGTGGGTTGCTGTGCAAACGCTTGTGAACAGGCGAGGCGGCATGCCAACCGATGGCAAACTCTCCTTCTCACTCTATGAGCTCTTAGAAATCATGGGTCGCCCCGACAATGGCCAAAGCTACAAAGAGCTTCGGGAGTCACTGCAAAGGCTCTCAGCAACGTATATTTACTCGGAAAATGCGTTTTATTCCAAAGACATTGAAAAGTTTGAAACCCGGGGCTTTAACCTCTGGGACGTTCATTTCTCCCACACCCTTAACAAGCAGCTTGGCAGAGCGAGTGAGAAACACGAGCTTGAGTTCCACTCCGTTGTCAGGCGATCATTTCAGGCAGAGTACCTCAAGGCGCTTGATAAGGACTTTTACTACTCCTTAAGCTCCCGCTTTGCCAAAAGACTGTACCGGCTTATTGACCGCAAGCGCCGCGACAATCTCAGCTGGTCGGTACCTTTAGAGCGGCTCAAACAGCTGCTGCCCTTGCCGGTGAGTTACCGTTACCCCTCAAAAATAAAGACGGTTCTCAAAACTGCGCATGGTGAGCTTCGGGAGCGGGGTTTTCTGACTGAGACAAGCTACGAGAAGGGAACGAAGAACCCAACTGTGCGCTACCGCGTCAGTGAGGAGTTCGTGCGCCGGCGGTTATGGCCAAGCGTACCTGATACAGCTTCTCGGAGCGAATCCTTCTCACCAACAGACGAGCGTGCCTACGACATGTTGCGTGAGCAGGGTGTCTGGGCAAACGTTGCCCGCCAGCTCGTCTCCCGAAAAGGTGCAAGCCATTGCCTCAAGTACGTTGCAGCGCTTTCCTACCAGCGCAAGATTGAGGATCCAGGCGCCTGGCTGAAGTGGGCAATTGAGACTGACTACGAGCTTGACGAAACAGTGCTTGCTGCCATTCGTAAGCGAGCAGAGCAAGAAGAGAGCGCTCGTGAGGCGGGTGCGGAGGATGCGAGACAGTCATCCCTATTTGTCGTTCCCGTGCAGCAGGAACCGGACTCAACCCCTCAAAGTGACACAAGCGAGCCCGAAACCACGCAGCCTCCCTCCCCTGACCCAGAAGCCGTAAGAGCATGGTCTTCTCTTGTCGCAGATCTCATCGAGCTTCGAGGCGACGAGATGCTCCCGCCTTGGTTTGACCAATTCGAAGGCGGCCAGGTTGATGCCACAACCCTTACCATTGTGGTTCCCAACTCAACCGCTGCTAATCACTTAAATGAAAACTTCGGTGCAGACCTTGTGCGACTGTGGCGAAAGCGCGCTGGAGAGGATGCCGTATTGCAGGTTGCAATGGATCTGCAGACCGGCACCAGAGCGCCGCTTACTGAGTAGATAGTATCTATAATACTACCATTTCCTTGTCTGTTTGCTCTTTGTGTTTGCTTGTGTCTGTTCTTAGGGATTCGGTGTGTCGTTTTTCGTAGTAGGTATTATAGATACTTCTCTTTCGAGAAACTGCTATCCAAGATATTCATCAGGAAAGGTCAACCTCAGCAATGACTTCATAAATTCCGGCTGCCACCGTTGTCTCGATGACCTCGGCAATGCGGTCATGACGCTGCCGCTCCCCTGCGGCAAGCTGCTCAAGGGACACATTCAAGTCTTCAGCACTGATATCTAGCATGCTGAAGGACAGAATCTCCCGCTCATCATCGATACGCTGAGCATGGGTAACCCGAACCTGAGTCCCGAAATGTCCAGGCTCCGGCTCCCAGGCCTTGCGGAAGTCTTCGAAGCTTGCACCCTCTTTGAGCCGGCGTATAAGCACAGAGCAGAACACGTTGTCTCCTTTCCTCTCCTTCTGCTGCTCTTTGCAGCCTAGCAGAACCTGACCAACACCAGGGGTGGCTTGCGTGAGTGTAAAACAGTCCTATAATGCAGCGAATGTCCTTCTAAGGCCTTACTAGAACAGCTGTAAATGGAGCTCAGAGAAGCCTCTCTGAGTCTCTCGAGTGCAATAAAGCAGCCAACCGGCGAACAACTACGAAGCTTCCTCCCTCTTTGCAGGTATGGACGAAGTTCTTGTTATTCCACCATAGAGATGTTGCGTAGGT
>JAFAPF010000001.1 GCA_019247245.1 Rubrobacter sp.
TAAACCCTTCTAAGGGGCTGCCTAGGTCAGGGATCCTTGGCCTACCATCTTGGGAGCGTTCGTCTTCTCAGCTTGCACTTGGCGCCTCGGTAGATCGAAGCTGCGATCCGCTTTCGTCCGGTACCTCCGTGTTTCCGCGAACGCGAAGCCAGCACAAGCCCACGAAGGCCGCGTTAACTACCACATAAACCGCTGCCGCCACCACAAGCCCCAATACGACTGCTTCCATCTCTACTTTTCATCTTCTTGGTCGAACTTTTTCTTCCATCCACTAAGACGAAGGATAGAGAAAGCGGTGGTGGTTACACATGTGCCGAGTAGCCCATTTTTGACGATAAGATGGTCATACTCGCTGTTACGTTGAGTTTGCTCCGTTTACCGACCTGCCGAACGGGATAAGTGCTAACGATGATCAGAGCACGCTGGCGACGGTTTTCCATTGCACCTTTGGCGCCCCGCGATCTGCTCTCTGGCGCATCCCTACGCCGACGTTTCGAGGGTCTCGGGGCTGCGGCCGTGATGCGCAACGAACTGGTCGATCATAGCGCGGGCTATGGAGGCCTTAGGTGGAACAGCGGGGAGGCTGTTGGCCTCAAACCAGCCCGCGTCCTCGATCTCAGCTGGCTCTACGCGAAGCTCGCCCCCTGCGTAGTCGGCGGTGAACCCGATCATGAGGGAGTGCGGAAAGGGCCAGGGCTGGCTCCCGAAGTAACGGACGTTCTCTACCTCGACCCCGACCTCTTCGCACACCTCGCGGCTTATGGCCGCTTCGATCGACTCGCCCGGCTCGACAAAGCCCGCAAGCACGCTATATATCCCGGGTGGGAAGCCCGGCGAACGGGCCATAAGGATGCTGTCCCCGCGCTTCACCAGCACGATCACCGCGGGGCTCAGCCGTGGATAGAAGAGCATCCCACACCGCGGACACTCCTTGGCGAGCTCGGTTGTAACGGACGCGGTTTCAGCGCCGCACCGGCCGCAGAACCGGTGGGTCTCGTGCCACTCCACGATCTGTCTCGCCCGCCCCGCCATCGCGAAGAACCTTTCGTCGACCTCAACGAGCAACCCCTGCAGATCGCGAAACATCATCTCCTCGGGCACCTCGGCGTCCGGCTTCAGCTCCGCGGCGTAGCATCGCCGCCCGTCTAGGGCTCCGATTTCCTGGCGGAACCGTACGTCGAGCCCGAGATCCTCCGGGGCGATGGCCCGCGGCGCATCGGTCGGCTCTGTCCGAAACACGAGCATCCGGCCCCCGCGGAACACGAACCACAGGGCCGCATCGTTGCCCGCCAAGCGCTTAAGCGGAACCGTTAAGACGTGCTGCCAGGTACTCCGCAGGGTGCTGGGCGCGGCGTCCGGTGCCGGCGAGGATCTGCTCCCTACACGACGTTCCTGGCGCGACGATCACGCTCCCGTTGGCCTCCTTGACCGCTGGGAAGAGCCTCCGCTCGCCCATCTTCATCGAGACCTCGTAGTGGCCCTTCTCGTACCCGAAGAACCCCGCCATCCCGCAGCATCCGGAGTCCACCACCGTAACCTCCGTACCGGGGACGAGCGCGAGAGCCTCCTCGGTGGGTCCCGTGCCGACGAGCGCCTTCTGGTGGCAGTGTCCGTGCACGAGGACTGGCGTACCGTCGCGCAGGGGCAGCTCCGCGTCAAGCTCGAGCAGGGCCTCTTCGAAGAGACGGGTCGCCTCGGCAAGCTTCTCGACCCGCTCGTCGTCGGGGAGAAGCTTCACGTAGTCGTCACGCAGGGTGAGGATGCAGCTCGGCTCTAACCCGACGATGGGTATCCCGCGCTCGACGAGCGGCATCAGCAGGTCGAGGTTACGCCTGGCGTTCTCGCGGGCGCTGTCTATGAGCCCCTCGGAGAGCTGAGGACGCCCGCAGCAGACGATCTCGGGCAGGTATACGCGGGCGCCGGCGGCGGCGAAGAGACGCACCGCCCCCTCCCCTATCTCCGGCCATTGGTACTCGTTAAAGGTATCGTTGAATAGCGCCACCTCGGCCGGACCCGCGCCTTGCGGCAGACTGGGGAAGCGCTTCGAGAAGACCTTCTTCGTCACCCGCGGCAACCGGCGGCGCGGGTCTATCCCTACGAGAGCGCCTACACGGCTGGCGAGCTTGGTGGCACCTAGCGTGTTGAAGAGCGAAGGGGCGAGGGCGGCGAGGGCGAGCCCCCGGCGGACGTGCCCGGCGATCTTCTGGCTCGCCTTATAGCCGTGCTTCTGGCCGATCTGGGAGAGAACCTCGGCCTTTAGGCTGGCGACGTCCACCTGCGCGGGGCACTCGCTTTTGCACGCCTTGCAAGACACGCAGAGGTCCATGACCTCCCGTATGCGCTTGCCGGTCAGCTCCTCGGGTGGGAGGGTGCCGTCCAGGATCGAGCGGAGCATGTTCGCCCGGGCGCGGGTAGTATCCTCCTCGTCCAGGGTGACCATGTACGAGGGGCACATCGTGCCAGTGTTCTTCTTACGGCAAAAGCCGGCCCCGAAGCACCGCTCCGCTGCCTCGGCGAACCCGCCCTGATCCGAAAAGTCCAGGTTGGTGCGAATCGAGAGCCGCCTGTGATCGGGGCCGATACGCAGTTGACCGTCCATCGGCAGCGGGTCCACGATCACACCGGGGTTCAGCATCCCCTCGGGGTCCCAGGCCTTCTTCACCCCAGCGAAAGCCCGCACAAGCTCCCCTCCGTACATCCGGTCGAGGAACTCCGAGCGCGAGAGCCCGTCGCCGTGCTCGCCGGAGATCGAACCGCCAAGCTCCACCACGAGGTCGGCGACCTCCTCGGCGATACCACGCATCTTATCAACCCCCTCGCGGTCCGTGGTATCGAGGGCCGGGCGGACATGGAGGGTACCTACGCTAGCGTGGCCGTAGAAGCAGCCCCAGGTGCCGTGTTTTTCGATGATCTCCTGAAAACGGACGACAAACTCCTCCAACTGCTCCGGCGGCACCGCCGCGTCCTCGACGAAGCCGAGCGGCTTCTCCTTCTCGTTTCTTCCCATCAGGAGCGGCAAGATGGCCTCACGGAGATGGGCCGTCTGCTCCATCTCCTCTTTCGTGCGCAGCGGCACCGCAGCTGAGGCGCCGACCTCCTCCGCTAAGTCCTCCAACTTCGAGAAGCGTTCGTCGAGCTCCTCTTCTGTCCCGCTCCACTCCACGAGCAGGAGGGCTTTGGGCTCTCCCTGAACAAAACGCGTGGCGTCACGATAGGCAGGCGCGTTACGGGCGCCCTCGATCGCCACGTCGTCCAGGAGCTCGACCGCCGATGGATGCTCGTCGAGCAGCGCAACCGTCGCGCGCGCCGACGCGGCCAACGAGTCGAACTCCAAAGAGGCCAAGGCCTTCGCCGGGGGCAGCTCCTGCAGCCGAAACTCCGCCCGGGTCACGACGGCCAGGGTGCCCTCCGAGCCGCAAACCAGGCGGGTGAGGTCTACGGTGTCGGGGTCGATTAGGGCCTCGAGATCATAGCCGGAGACGCGCCGTATCAGATCCGGGTAGCGACGCCTTATCTCATCGCCGTACCGCTCACCCACCTCCAGGGCGTTTTTTAAGAGATGGGCTTCGGGTCCGCTACCGCTGGCGCGTCGCTCGGCCCGGTCCCTAGGAAGCGGCTTGAGTTCGACGACCTCGCCGCTGGCCAACACGCAGCGCAAAGAGAGGATCTGATCGGCCGTGGTTCCGTAGTAGATCGAGCGCATCCCGGCCGAGTTGGTGCCGACCATTCCGCCCATGGTCGCCACATTCGAGGTCGAGGTATCCGCACCGAAGACGAGACCGTGCGGCTGGACGAAGCCGTTAAGCTCTGCCTGTATCACCCCCGGCTCGACCGAGCACCGCCGCTCATCGGGGTCCATCTCGAGCACCTGCTGCATCCGGGAGAGGTCGAGGGCGAGGCCCGGAGCGGTGGTCTGTCCGGCAAGGCTGGTACCCGTGCCACGTGGGGTTATGGAGAGACCCACTTCGCGGGCCGCGGCGAGAACGCGCCGGACGTCCTCCTCGGAGCGGACGACGGCGACGCCGATGGGTCTCCTAAGATATATCGAGGCGTCAGTGGACCAAAGCGCCCGGGAAGCCGGGTCGGTGCGTAAGTACCCATCCAGCCGCCCCTCGAGCGCCGCATGAAGACGCTCGGTGGTTCTCCTTTCGGTGCTTTCCCCGCTCATAACCTAGAGTATATTACCCGGTGCCCGCGCCCCAGAGGAGCGCCACCCACCCACACGAAGTTCGTCGAGCTAGCCGTAGTATTCTGGTGCCTTCTTGAAGTTCGGCCATTCGTCGGGGTCGTGGCCGGTAACGATCGTAGCCTCAAGGGCATCCACGGCGCGCTGGATCTTCTGCACCGACTCTGCACAATCGGCGGCCGAGTGAAGGAGGCCCGGGAGCGCCTCGTTCTTGTAGTGGTCCATCGTGTAGCAGGCATCAGCGGCCAGCATCATCGGTCCCGTTTCCTCCAGGGTGACGACGAGCGAGGTGTGACCCGGGGAATGCCCCGGCGTGAAGAGCGTCTTTATCGTCCCGTCGCCGAAGAGGTCGTAGTTATCGTCCTGCTCGCCGTAGAGAAAGAGCCAGTTTACGTCCTGGTCGAAGTCCGCCCGGATGTAGGCCGGCACCTGGAACCAGTGTGGAGCGTAGGCATACTCGAGCTCGCGGCGCTGCACCACGTATTGGGCGTTCGGGAAGTGACCGATGCCCCCCGAGTGGTCGAGGTGCAGATGGGACTGCACAACGTAGCGTACCGAACCTGGATCTACGTCCATCGCCTGGAGTTGGTTCACGATGAAGTCGTCCTCCGTCATTACCGGCTCGTAGACCTCCGCGACCTCGCCCCAGTAGCCGCGCGCGTCCCGAGCCGCCTCCAGAGCATTGCCGCCGTCAAAGATGACGTTGCCGCGGGGGTGCGTGATCAGGAAGAACGGAACCGGGATCTCATACTCCTCCCCCATCCCCTCGTTCATCTTTATGAACTGCGTATAGGTTTTAAGGCTGCCGCACTCAAAGAAGTACAGCCTTAGGTCTTGCGCCATTACTCTCTCCTCCTACCAGTTTTCCATCGACTCGCGCAGGATGTTCGCGAGGTCCTCTTCCCCGACCTCCCGCGGGGATAGGACGAGCAGCCGCTGTTGCTGCATCGCCCCTTCGACCAACTGATCTATGTCCTCCTCGTCGTACCCTACCTCCCTAAGTCCCCGAGGAACACCCACCTCCTGCATTAGCCGGACCAAGACCTCCGGCAGCGTGTTCTCGTCGGCCTCGTCTATGCTCTCGCCGGAGAGCAGCTCCGCCACCTGTCGATGTCGCCCCGGGTTTTCCTCGTAGGTGAACCGGAAAGCAGCTGGGGCGGTGAGGATCACCGACCATCCGTGTGGCACGAGAGGGTGATCCTGGGGGTATCCGGGCGGGTAGTAATCGGGGTGGAGGCCAGCGATCGGATAAGAGCAGGCGTGCGGGATGTGCACCCCTGCAGACCCGAAACCTACCCCGGACATAGACGCCCCGAGCATCATCGCCCCCCGGGCTTCGATATCCTCGCCGTTCTGCACGGCCCGCAGGAGGTACTTCCCACCATACTCCAGCGCCTTGGTCGCAAACAAATCCGCGATCGGGTTCGCGCCCTGGTACGGCGGGCGTTCGTCCGGGGACTCAGGCTTCTCACGTTCATCATAAGGCTTCGAGGTGTAGGCCTCAGCGGCGTGGCAGACTACGTCCAACCCAGTAGAGGAGGTCACCTGGGAGGGCAGGCTCATAGTGAGCGTGGGATCAACGACCCCGCGGTGAGGCCGCATATAGGCGTGCGAGATCCCCGTCTTCACCTTCTTCTCGGGGATGTCCAGTACCGCTACCGTCGTCGCCTCGGCACCGGTTCCGGAGGTCGTGGGGATCGCCATGAGCGGCCTGAGAGGTGAGGGCGGCGCCTCACCGCCGCCTATCGGCGGGTTGACATAGTCCATGATCTCCCCACCGTGCGTGGCGATGAGGTCGGAAACCTTCGCCGTGTCGATGCTCGTTCCGCCCCCGACCGCGACGAACCCATCGAACTCTCCCTCGACGGCGAAGTTCGCCGCCTCCTGAAACGACTCCGCCGTGGGCTCTACGCGGGCTTCCCCCCAGACCTCGACCTCGATCCCTTCGCTCTCGATGAGCTCCTGAATGCGCCCCGTGATCCCGATCTCGACCACCCCTGGATCCGAGACGAGCATCACCCTTTTGACGCCCATCGTCTTTATCTCCCAGCCGACCTCTTCCGAGGCCCCAGGGCCATACTTCAGCGGCGTCGTTTCCATCGTGAAGATGGTTTCGTGGTCCGATCCGCCATCCCTTTGTCCGGCCATGCTTCTCCTCTCCCAGCGGGGTTCCCCGTCCCCGTGCTAAATACGATGCGTGCCTCACTTTACCTATGCTCGAGATCAGCGGCAACCACCCCGAGCGCTTTGGAACGTATCCACCCTAACGCCTATCGAGAAGAAGCGCTAGGGTATGTGCACAAAGATTATATGTGCGGATTACAAAAAGTGCTCTGATCCTAGTATAATAAGCTTTACGAACGTAATGGCTCTTGCATAGGAGAGCTGCGGGCGCTAGGTTGATGAGCAGAAAGGAGAGCTCGGAGGTGAGTGAGGAAAACCGTAATCGGGCGGGGGCGGACCCGATGGCGCTTTGGAGGCAGTGGTACGAGACGAATGCCAAGCTATGGTCGAACATGTTCGCGGGTAGCCGGAGTAATTATATGGACCCCTACGGGTTCTATAGGCAGTGGTTCAAAACCCTAGGGAATACGCGGGAGCAAACGGGCGACTATACGCGCCCGTTGCCGGTGGCGGGGATAAACCCAGCTGCAGCCTCGCCGGGGTCGATCACGGGCCAGATTCCGGCAGAGGCTAGGGCGGCTGAGGCGCAAAACTTGTGGAAGCAGTGGTTCGAGATGGCAACCAACTCCTGGCAAAAGGCCACCACACTCGGGACGGAGGCGACCAGCTTAGCGCCCCGGTGGATAGAGATGTTAGAGCAGATCCGGCACAACCTCTTCAGCGCCGAGGGGTACCCGACCGATCCTCTGCAGTTCGTCACGCGCTTGTACAACGCGACGAGCGGTCCCCTCTCCGACTTCGTGGGAGACATCATACAGCGGGAAGATTTCCTAGAAGCTTCGAACAGCTTTATGCAAAGCTATACAAGCTTCTATAAGGTCTTCCGGCGCGATTCGGAGAAGTACTTAAAGAACCTCCAGATCCCGGTACGCTCGGACATCACGCGGGTCGCCGGGCTCGTTGTGGCGCTGGAGGATAAGATCGACCGCCTCGAGGATGCGTTCGAGGAGTTCGAGTACGGTTACGCCGAACCCGCTACCGCCGAGTCTTTGGAAGCCGTAGAGGAGCGGTTAGATGACCTCGAGCGCACCCTGGAGCGCATCGAAGGAGGCGCCGAAGGTGCCGCGACCGCCGATTCGGTAAACCATCTCGATGACAGGCTCGACGCCGTCGAAGCCAAGATCGACCGGCTCCTCGCCTCTTTTGAAAGCACCTCCCAAAACGGTAGCGTTCAGACGGAAGCTACGCAGGCACCCCCTCAGAACAGCGAAGAAGCTACCGAGGAGATCCGCGCAACGGCCGCGGCGCGGCGCACGGCGAAGGAGATGGGTGTGGAGCTATC
>JAFAPF010000231.1 GCA_019247245.1 Rubrobacter sp.
CAAGCTCACTTCGTTCGGGACCAGCCTGGAACCGGGAGACATAGTGCTCTCCGGTTCTTTGGGCAATGCGGTTCCGGTGCAGCAGGGTGACGTTTTCGTGCTCGAGGCTCACGGGCAGTCTCCGCTTACAGTATCTTTTACCTGAAACAGCGCCTCGATGCACTACTCAAATTACAAAAGAGTTGGAGATCGGGTTCCGGGTTGTATTAACGGAAAGTGGCACGCGGCGAATAGAACTGGCGAGGGTTAAAAGGCGGGAAGAGGTGTAGGCCGTTCCGCAAGGAGCCTACAGCAGGCACCAGTCTGTAGCCTTTAATAGCACATTTTTAGGTCTCTAAGGTCAATGTAAGTGCATCTATGGAACTTCAGTGACTTTTTCGACTGGCTCACGGTTCTTTTTGACACAGCTGATCGGAGAATTCATATTTCTCGGAAGCTACCGGTGGCTCTTCTGGGGTGCTTAGCAAGAACGGAAACGTCACGTATAGGTACTCCAGTGGGTGTAATTGCAAAACCCCCAGTTCCCTCAGTGGTTATAGCATGGGACTCTGACCTTTGATGAGAGGAGCAGCGTAGTGTGCCTCGAGAAAGAAGATGGTGGATTCGTGTCCCGGACATTGAAGTGGCTGATCCTGCCGAGGATAAGGTAGCTGGTACCTAGGAGGCGGTTATACTCAAAACCTCAGCAACAAGCTCCGCGACCTCCGAGGGGCTCGTCGCAGTACGGATGCCAGCGCGCTCCAGAGCTTCGCTCTTTGCCTCAGCAGTGCTCTCGCCACCGGAAGCAATCGCTCCCGCGTGGCCCATCGTCTTGCCCTCTGGAGCAGTGAAGCCAGCAATGTACGCTACAACAGGTGTTTGCATCTCATTCTGCACATACTCGCCAGCAAGCTGTTCAGCGTTGCCTCCTATCTCACCTATCATAACCACGCACTCCGTTTCCGGGTCGACCTCGAACTTTTTCAGTATCTCAATGAAGTCCGTCCCGATTATCGCATCGCCCCCGATCCCCACGGCTGTGCTTTGGCCGATATCACGTTGGGTAAGTTCGTCAATGATCTCGTAAGTAAGGGTGCCACTACGAGAGACGACGCCGACGTTGCCCGGAATGAAAATCTCGCTAGGCATAATAGAGACGTTGGCTTTACCAGGCGACAACACGCCAGGGCAGTTCGGCCCAATCAGGGTCGCGTCCTCTCGCAGGTAGCTTGCAACTCGCATCATGTCGTGCACTGGTACACCCTCAGTGATGCAGCAGATGATTCGTATGTTGGAGTCGAGGGCTTCGAAGATAGCATCCGCTGCCAAAGCAGCCGGTACAAAAATCACGCTTGTATTAGGGTCGGTCTCCTTCACCGCCTCCTCCATGGTGTTGAAGATCGGTACACCTTCATAGTCCTGCCCACCCTTGCCAGGCGTTATTCCAGCCACAACGTGCGTACCGGCCTCAAGCATGCGTTCGGTATGGAAGCGGCCCTGCTGGCCCGTGATGCCTTGCACAACAAGGGATGTATCGTCGTCTACTAGTATCGCCATCCGCTATCTACCCCCGCCCTGGGCCAGCTGCACTGCCTTCTTGGCCGCGTCGAGCATAGTCTCCTCTGTGTAGACGTTCTCTGATGTGTTCTCCGCGAGTTTCTGACGACCTTCCTCCGCATTCGTCCCCTCTAACCGCACGACGATGGGTAAGTGCAGGTCCAACTGCTCGAGTGCCGAGATGAGGCCGCGCGCTACCTCGTCGACGCGGGTGATGCCACCGAAAATGTTAAAGAGAACGCTCTTGACGTGCTCGTTGGTGGCGACGATGTTGAGGGCTTCCGAGATCGTCTCCGCATCAGCTCCACCACCGACATCGCAAAAGTTTGCTGGCTCTCCACCAGCCTGCGCCACCGCATCGAGTGTGCTCATCACCAGGCCCGCTCCATTTCCCAAGATGCCTACGTCACCGGAGAGCTTTACGTACTGCAAGCCCGCTTCCTGCGCCCGCTGCTCCTCAGGGTCCGCTGCCTCGACGTCTCGTAGCTCGGCGATGTTCTCATGTCGAAACAGGCTCGAGTCATCCACCGTGACCTTCGAGTCAAGCGCCAATATCCGCCCATCTTTAGTAGAAACGAGTGGGTTAATCTCTACGAGGCTAGCCTCAGTTCCAACAAACGCTTCATATAAGTTGTCAAGAACTTGTCCTACTCCCTTGGCAGTGTCGCTCTCGAGCCTGGCGGAGAAGGTGAGCTCGCGTACCTGGTAGGGAAGTAGACCGAGCAAGGGGTTTATGTACACTTTCACTATAGCGTCCGGGCTATCCTCCGCTACATCCTCGATATCCACGCCGCCCTCGGTAGAGAACAGGATCAAGGGCTTCTTCGCTGTCCGGTCAACCATAATCGAGAGGTACATCTCATTTTCTATCTGTGCTCCGGCTTCGACCAAGACGCACTGTACCTTCTGTCCATTGATGTCCATGCCGAGTATCTGCCGTGCCGCTTCTTCAACACCTTCTGTCTCTTCTACGACCTTAATCCCTCCAGCCTTGCCACGCCCTCCGGTCAAGACCTGCGCCTTCACCGCCACGGGACCGCCGAGCTGCTCAGCCGCGTCACGCGCTTCCTCTGGTGATGTAGCGATGATGCCCTCCAGTGTCTCCACACCGTACTCCCGCAGTAGTTCCTTCCCCTGGTACTCGTAGAGATCCAACCCCAAAACTCCTCGTGACGCCTTCACTGCCGATCTTGATTATATCCACCCCTGTCATTATCTAATCTTGGTACGCATGTGTGAGGTGTTACCGACAGGGTTTTGAGCGAATAATCCAGAGTAATGAGCCCGAGGTTGTGCCCTATCTACGACGTAGTGAGTATCCTCCCCAGTGGAAGGTCACCCGACCTTTCTCAAATCGGGAGAACACCATGGACGATACCATAACTACCATCTACTGCTTATGAGATGTGTTCTTAAGGCCATTTGCCACTGTGATGACCCTCAAGTTCACCTCTACGCTGCTGAAGATGACCGTTAAATGACTGAGTTTCCTTCGCGCTGATCAGACTACAACTCATCTCATAAATACCTGAGCAGGATGACGATACAGCCCAGCTGCACCAAGCCCAAGAAATTGTTTGCATGCTGTTCATGCCCGACAACCAACCGTCGAAAGTTCCCCAGCCAAGCGCACCGCTCCACCTTCCAGCATCTCTTGTACCGCCTCAGCTTACCTCCGCCCTGGGTCTTCGGCTTCTTCTTGCCCTTGCGGTGCGCGGTGCGATCCGCTCGATGCCCGACTGCCTAAGCTCGGCATCGAGCGGATCGGAATCATAAGCCCGATCACTGATCAACCGCTCGGGCTTGCCCGGAGCGAAGCAGGCTCCGACGATAGTTTCCTCAACAAGAGTGACCTCGTGCGGAGAAGCACTCGCCGCGTGCATGGAGAGAGAGGAAGACCAGAGCCGTCTGCAACCGCCATGAGCTTCGTACCCCTTTGCCCCGCTTGGTCTTCCCACCGATGGTCCCCCTTTTTGGCCACCACGAAGGTGCCGTCGATGAAGCACTACGAGAGATCCAACCCCCCACGCTCTTCCAGAGGTCCTCGGCCAAGATTTCGAGGATGCCCGAGAGCACGCCCTCCTCGATCCACCGCTGAAAACGCCGACGGCAGCTCTGGTAGGAAGGATAGCGATCGGGCAGGTCGTGCCAGGGAGCCAGTACGTAAGATCCACAGGATGGCGTTGAGGGTTTCCCTTGCGTGCCGCCAGGGACGGCCTTGACCGTGTCCGCCGCCGAGGAGGTTCGGGGATCAAGGGCTCCAAGACTTCCCACTGCTCGTAAGGTCCATCTCTCTCCTTGTTCGAAAGGACTTCGCCTGAAATCCACTTTACCGTTTATGAGAAGCTTCTAGCAAACGTCAGCAGGTCGTTCGTGCCGGGCTATGGATGAACGTCCTGGCCTCACCGGGTGAGAAAATAGTTTATTATTGGACGGGAGGAAAATGGCTCGCTTTGCTAAAAATCTACATGCACACCGAGGGCCGGGTGAGAGACCAGCTCCTAAGCCGTCATACGGTTCTCAAGACCTGCCGCCCTTCTCTGTGATCAGAAAATTGTTAATCTGAGGATGTGATCGTGTTGGAGAACCGTACTGAGAGCCAGTTTTACGGCCCGAACCTTGGCTATGTCCTGGAACTCTACGAGAGTTACAAGCAAGATCCTGACTCTGTTGACGAACGTACGCAGAACTTCTTCGCGGATTGGAGCCCACCGGACCCTGGGGCAGATGGGGACACCGCCTTGGGTGTCTCTGGAGTGGACGTGGATAAGGTTGTCGAGTCGGTTAACAAGGTGGTTGGGACGGTTAAGTACATCCGGTCTATCCGGGACTTTGGGCACCGAGTGGCTCAGCTTGATCCACTAGGCAAGGAGCCTCCCGGGGACCCAACGTTAGACCCTGGGTTCCACAAAATCAACGAGGATGACCTTGAAGCCTTACCAGCAAGCGTAGTTAATGCCCCGGGCGTAGGTCCGGTCCCAAAGCGTACGAGCTCGGCACAGGAGGCGGTGGACGAACTCCAACGCCTCTACTGCGAGAGTACTGGCTATGACTTCGGCCACATTCACACCGCGGATGAGAGGTTCTGGCTGCGGGAGGCGGTCGAGTCTGAGAGGTTTGTCGAGGTCCTCGCAGGAGAGTCAGCCAAAGCACTCTTAGCTGAGCTTACCCAGGTGGATACCTTCGAGAAGTTTCTTCACAAGGCCTTCCTTGGACAGAAGCGATTCTCTGTGGAAGGCGTAGATATGGTGGTGCCGATGCTGAACTTGCTCGTCCGCTCTGCCGCAGAGAAGGGTATACCTGAGGTGGTCCTTGGCATGGCTCATCGGGGGCGCCTGAACGTACTAGTTCACGTCCTGGGCAAAGAGTACGCCCAGATCATCGGCGAGTTCGAGCAGCCGGAAAGCAAAGAGATGCCATCGATCTCGGAAGGGACGGGTGAGGGCTGGGTGGGGGACGTGAAGTATCACCTCGGCATCCGAAGCTTTGGCCCAGACGAAGAGGAAAAGGGCTCTCAGGTCCTCATCAACCTGACGCCCAACCCAAGTCACCTAGAGCACGTCGATCCCGTAGTCGAGGGCATGGCCCGGGCTGCCCAAGAGACACGCGAGGAGGTGGGGCCACCCAAGCAGGACGAAGAGGCCTCACTGCCGATCCTTATTCACGGGGACGCGGCCTTCCCGGGAGAGGGTATCGTTGCCGAGACGTTGAATCTCTCGCGGCTGCCCGGCTACCGCACGGGCGGTACCATACACATAATCACGGATAATCAGCTCGGCTTCACGACCGAACCTCAGGAGGACCGCTCAACGATGTATGCGAGTGACCTTGCGAAGGGGTTCGAGATTCCGGTAGTACACGTCAACGCCGACGACCCAGAGGCATGTCTTGCAGCCACGAGGTTGGCTTATGCCTACCGTGAGGAGTTTCGCAAAGACTTTATGATAGACCTCATTGGCTACAGAAGATTCGGCCACAACGAGGGTGACGAGCCAGCCTATACCCAGCCCCTGATGTACGAGACGATCCGCTCCCACCCCTCCGTCCGAGAGCTCTGGGCTCAAGAGCTCGTGCATCGGGATGTGATCTCAGACGAAGAACCCCAGGAGTTAGTCGAGCAGATATGGGAGCATCTGCAGGAGAACCACAAGAGTCTGTCGGAACAGAGCGACGATGAGGAGCCCGACATGGAGGCGCCTCATATACCACTCTCAGACATCCCAGAGACAGCAGTCTCTAAAAAGAGACTCACTGAGCTGAATAAGGCGCTCCTTGAGTGGCCCGAGAACTTTACGCCGACTTCCAAGCTGGAGCGCATGTTCCAAAAGAACCGTAGCGAGCTCAACGGAGACGGCGATGGTATAGATTGGGCCCACGCCGAGGCTCTGGCCTTCGCCTCCCTGCTTGAGGACGGCGTCCCGATCCGCCTAACTGGACAGGATACCGAGCGGGGTACCTTCAGTCAGCGGCACCTGGCGTTGTTCAACGTCGAAACTGGTGAGCGCTACCTACCGATGCAGAACCTGCCTCAGGCCAAGGCCTCCTTTGCGGTGTATAACAGCCCCCTCTCTGAGGCGTCGGCCCTGGCCTTTGAGTATGGCTACACCCTGAATGCCGAAGAGGCTTTCGTTCTGTGGGAAGCCCAGTATGGAGACTTCATAAACGTGGCTCAAGCCGTGCTCGACGAGTTCGTAGTCGCCGGACAGGAAAAGTGGGGTCAGACTTCGGGGCTTACCTTACTCCTGCCGCATGGCTACGAGGGCCAGGG
>JAFAPF010000234.1 GCA_019247245.1 Rubrobacter sp.
CGTCAAATTGTTTCTCTGCCTCGCGATGGTTGACCCGATCCTATTTGGCGACTATAAGCTGCAGAACCTGCCCGACGGTACCCACAAGGTGACAACTGAGTATAGGAAAGCTTAGCATTGGAGCGAGGGGGGTCTTCTCGCGGTTGATGGCGGGTGTTGCTAAGTACCCTCTGCTGCCCGAGAGAGCTTCGCCTCAGCCTCTGCGACCTCGTCGTCTTCGATCCGTCTGAAAAGGGGCTTAGCACCATGTGCGCGGTAGCCCTCCGGCAACTTCTCCAGGTCCGAAATTCGCGAGACAGGTCCGTCAAAAAAGCTCTGTACGCATTCGACGGCTTCTGGAATGTATGGAGCCATATGGTAAGCGATTGAGCCGAGCAAGACCGAGCAAGTATAGATTGAGGTCCGAGCATTTTCCGGATCTTCCCTGCGGCTCTTCCATGGAGCCTCAGAATCGAAGAATCGGTTAGCCTTACGGCTCATCGCGAGGAGCTCTCCCAAAGCGTCCCTAGGCCGGCCAGCGCGCATCCTTAGGTCGTAATGCCTCTCCAACTCCTTGAAGTCTGCAAAGGCCTCGCGAGTAGCCTGTGATAGCTTCTCGGGCTGCAAAACCTCGTTGTCAAGGTACTTCTCCATGAACGAGAGAGTGCGGTTGATGTAGTTGCCTATGTTTCCGATCAGATCGGAGTTTACTCTCTCTTTAAACTCCCGCCAGGAGAAGTTTACGTCTCCAGTCTCAGGTAGGATAGAGGCGAGGTAGAACCTCAAGGGGTCCGCCGGGAAGCGGTCGAGGGCTTCGTGCAGCCATACTGCGAGGTTGCGGCTCGTGGACATCTGCATAGCGCGCGACTTGCCGTCCACGACCACCTCTAGGTTCATGAACTCGTTTGCGGGAATGTCGTACGGTAGAATGTAAGGTTCTTCACCGTCTTCGCCGACACCCATGAGCATCGCCGGCCAGATCGTGGCGTGGAAGACCGTATTGTCCTTACCGATAAAATGAATAAGCTTGGTGTCCGGATCCTGCCAGTATTCACGCCAGCGGTCAGGGTCGCCGGCGAACTCTGACCATTCCATGGTGGACGAGACATAGCCAATAGGGGCGTCGAACCATACATAAAAGCGCTTGTCCTCGAAGCCCGGCTCGGGAACCGGAACCCCCCACTTGATGTCGCGGGTTATGGGTCTTTTTTCGAGACCACCCTCGATGATACCCAATACGAAGTTCCTAACCGAATCACGCCAGTGGTCCTGGCTCGAAACCCATTTCTTGAGCCTCTTGGCGAACTTCGGCAGATCGAGGTATAGATGCGTCGTCTCGCGCACCTCAACCGGACCGCCGGTGATCTTGGAGTGGGGGTTTATGAGCTCGTAGGCCTCGTACCAGCTGCCGCAGTTATCGCACTGATCGCCCCGGGCCTCCTTGTAACCGCATACAGGGCATGTCCCCTCAACGTAGCGGTCCGGTAAAAAGCGTCCCTCTGTGGGACTGTACATCTGCTTGCTCTCAGCCTCGGAGATGTAACCACCTTCCTTGAGCTTTAGATAGAAGAGCTGGGTATTTCTCGCGTGCAACGGCGTAGAGGTGCGCGAGAAGTTGTCGAAGCTGATCCCAAAGCGCGAGAAAGTCTCCTTCATGTGGGCGTACCAGTAGTCTACGACTTCCTGAGGCTCCTTGCCCTCACGTTCGGCGGTTAGGGTGATCGGGACGCCGTGCTCGTCGGTGCCGCAAATGTAAACAACATCCTCACCTCGCGCCCGTAGGTATCGCACATACACATCTGCCGGAAGATACGCCCCAACTACCTGCCCGACATGCAGCGGGCCGTTGGCGTAAGGCAGCGCCGAGGTGACCAGGTAACGTGTTCTAGCGTTGTTGGCGGCGCTCTCACTCATGCTAGAAGAATAGCACCTTGAGCTAGACTCGGGTGATCATCAGGCCTACGGAGCCATTCAGAAGGCCATGCTAAGATAGCGCTTGTTATGAGCCTCACGCGATCCGTTTGGTTCTCGATGCTTTGCGGTGTTCTTTGAGGGTGCCGTTCCGACGGTTGCGGTTAGAGTCTCGGATGCCTGTACGGGCGTACGCCGGGGACGCCGGCTACGACCTAACCGCCGCCGAAGAGGTGGTGCTCGCGCCCGGTGGACGTGTCGCGGTTGGTACCGGGATAGCGGTTGCCATCCCCGATGGATACGCTGGGCTCATCCTCCCGAGGAGTGGGCTTGCCACGAGGTTCGGTATCTCGCTCGTCAACGCCCCTGGGCTGGTCGACTCCGGCTACCGCGGGGAGCTCAAAATCCCCCTCATAAACCACGACCGTGAAGATGCCTTCGAGGTCAAGGTCGGCATGAGAATCGCCCAGCTCGTCCTTATACGGACGGTGGAGGCACGGTTCGTGGCAGTAGAGCGTCTCGGAGAAAGTGCTGACGGTCGTGGAGAGGAGGGATTCGGTTCCTCAGGGGAGTAGTCTTAAAGGGCCCGCATACGATGTTGCTTATTTGTAGCATAACGGAGCAGGAAGCTTCTAGTAAGCGTGGCCTCCGAGATGGCGTAAAATGTTGGGCGGGCGAATAAACCGGGAAGAAGGGGCGCCGTAAGACGATTCGTAGCTATCATGCGCTGTGCTATCCGGCAAGCAATTTAGAGAAGGGAGATTTGGTCGTGGCAGAGAGGGAGATCGGGGAACGGTCCCTGCAGCTCTTGCGGGTGTCCCACGAGTTGGCAAGTAACGATCCCGCAGGGGCTGTGTACGTGCACCAGGCTGCGCAGAAGATGGGCCTGGGTACCATACAATACGAAAAGGATAGAGGAGAGTTCATGGAATTAGCGGGCGAACTCGAAGAAGCGGGTTATATAAAAAGACAAGGGAGTGGTAACGTCTTCTTCTACGAAGAAGATGTAGGGCAGCAAGAAAAAGCAAGGCAGCGGTCAGACGAGGATTATGGCCTTTTCTCACTCACCGATAAGGGCCGCGGCAAGATTGAGGAGGACCAGCAGTAGAAACTGCCACAACATTCGAAACCTCTTGAGAAGAAAGGGGCAGACGTAGCGGCGAACACGAGCGGAGGTGACGAAGAGAAGGGGACCAAGAGATCCATTTACGCGGCCTTCATCGCCAACCTGCTGATTGCGATCTTCAAGTTTGTAGCCGGGTTTATCTCCGGTAGTTCCGCTATGCTAGCGGAGGGAGCTCACTCGGTAGCCGATACGGTCAACCAGGTCTTCTTATTCGTCAGCCTACCCCTCTCTAAGAGCAGCCCAGATCGGGAACACCCTTATGGCTACGGCAAGGACCGTTTCTTCTGGTCGCTGCTCGCCGCTGCCGGCCTCTTCGTGGCCGGCGCAATCTTTTCGCTCTACGAGGGCATCACCAAGATATCTAGAGGGTCGGGGGATCATGACTCGTTCCTGCTCGGCTACATCGTGTTGGGCGCGGCGTTCGTCTTCGAAAGCAGCGCCCTAGTTTTCAGCACCCGCGAGTTTCGGCAGACCGCAAGGAAAGAGAATCGTT
>JAFAPF010000321.1 GCA_019247245.1 Rubrobacter sp.
GTTTTGTGTCACATTGTCTGAAGCACCGCGGTAGATCGCCACGTTCACCTCCTCACCCCACAGAAGCGCAGCAGCGGAGAGGTAGAGGTAGGTGAGCAACGCGATGGCGGCTCCGAGGCTGCCGTAGATTACACCGTAGTTGGCGAAGTTCGCTAGGTAGACCGAGAACCCCACCGAAACTGCTGCCCACACGATCACAGCGAGAATCGCCCCGGGCACAACGAACCGAACCGAACAGTCCCTATTGGGGGCGAAACGGTAGACGAAAAGCACAATGAGCAGGAGCAAAAAGAGCGCAACCGGGATGCGAAACCATGCCCACAAGGCGACAAGCGCCTCGCTCAGCCCTATCCACCCTGCGGTCCATTGCGCCAACTGCGGCCAGATCAGCAGCAGCCCGACTCCTACGATCGCTATCACCGCAAAAGCGGGCGTGCATAGCACCGAGAGCGCGAGCCGCTTCCACAAAGGCCGCGTTTCCTCTACCTGATTAACGATGTTCAAACTATCCATAAGCGTCAAGGCAACGCCCGAGGCGGACCACAGGGCGAAGAAGACGATCCCGAAGGGGAGCAGCCTAGTCGTGGCCACCTCCTTGCCCTGCTCTACCAGGCCTTCCACCGGTGCCAGAAGATCCTTGGGCAGCGAGGGTCGTGCCTGCTCGACCAGCGGTTCTAGCAAGCCGGGGACCTGCGGGGTGGGCAGCGAGCGCGCCTGCTCGGTTAGCCTTTCAAACAAGCTGTCCATTTGAAGCACCACCAGCAGCACGCCCAGGAAGATTATGAAGGGGAAAAGTGCGAATAGCCCCTGGTAGGCCAGGGCCGCCGCGTGCGTTGGCATCCTGTGCTCGAGGAAGCTTCGGAAAGAGCGTTTCCCCAGCTCGCCAACCTCAATCTCGCCAAGCCACGGAATCTGCACGCTAGCCTCCTCGGAAGCCGGGCATGAAGAAGCCCAGGAAGAGGATCGCGGGTATGGCAAGAAGGGCCAATATGCTATCTCTTGCCAAAGGCGCTGTTGGCGGCGTCTCTTGCAGAGCGATGGCCAGGTGTCGGGCAAGCACGCTCCTTCTCTTCAAGGGTTAAAGCCTCCTGTACCCGTAGCGGGTCCTTCCTCGGTAGTTGTAGTGACCTCCTGCGTGACCATTAGGTTCGCCAGCCATCTCGCCTCCGGGTAGGTGCTTAGCATAACAACCACGAAGAAGGTCAGCGACATCGCCAGAAAGGCGCCTGGTGCACCGAGCAGGAAGATCCAGAAGATGAAGGAAAAGAAGACCACTGTGGGAGAGAGGCTAAGTCCCCGGCCCATCAAATAAGGCGCGAGCGCGTTCTCTGCGAGCCCGTTGATCACCTGTACCCCGACTACGACCAGGGTCGCCCAGCCAAGTCCCGACTCTGCCAGGGCCAGCAGCGTGGGCGGTATCATCGCGAAAAAAAGACCGATGTAGGGTACGAAGGCCAAGAAGAAGGTCAGCACCCCCCAAAGGAGCGCATAGTTCACCCCCAACAACAGAAAAAGGACTGTGACGCCGGCAGCGGTTGCAAGGTTGACTATGCCGCGCAAATTGAACTGGCGCACCACGCCCCGGCCCACGGCGAACAACTGCTCGGTCCGCGCATGTTGCTCCTCCCCCGCACCCACCTGCAGCCTGTGCATCATGGCAGGCCCTTCGAGGAGGAAAAACAAGACCAGCACCAGTATCAAGAACAGATCCCTAAGGAAGCCGAGGATGGCGGCTGAGATCGTGCTAAATACCGTAGCGATGGCGCTGGGATTGAAAACGGAAGAGAGATCCACTTGCGAGAGACCCAACCCGTCAAGGCCTGCTTGTAGTTGGGTGAGCTGGAGATCCCACTCGGCAGAATAGGTTGAGAGCCCAGAGGTCAAGCGCCTGAGGGAGGTGCCAACCAATACGACGAGGCCAAAGACGAGGACTGCCAGCCCGATCACCATGATCAGTAGCGCCACAAAGGTCGGAAGACGGCGCCGAAGCCAGCCGTAGATCGGGCTGAAGATGAGAGCGAAGACCAGCGCAAAGAGGATGGGGTTCAAGATGGGACCGGCAGCCGCGTACACCCCGGCGCACAATACGACGACCGAGGCGAGAACGATCAGTACGCGCGCCAACGAGGCGGGTTGTCGCTGCGGCATTGTCAGAGGATGTTTTGGCGCACCATTTTCTTCGACAGAATCCAATTTCTACCTTCCTGCAGGGCCTTTAGCGGCGAAGCAAGGTATCTTCAGCGTCGTGGGCGAAGATGTGCAGCCCCAGGCGCTCGGAAATCTCTTCGCACACCTTGATGCCCCTGACACTGTTACCGTGCGCGTCGAGCCCGGGCGAGAAGACGCCGGCACCCCCCTTGCCGGGTACGACGGCCATGATGCCGCCGCTCACCCCGCTCTTCGCGGGGATGCCTATTTGATACGCCCACTGCCCGGCGAAGTCGTACATGCCACACGTGTACATGACGCTCAGGACGTCTCTGACGTAGCGGGGGGCGAGCACCTGCTCTCCGGTTATAGGGTTCGCGCCACCGTTGGCCAACGTTGCCGCCATCACCGCCAGGTCACGAGAGGTGACGCAGACCGAGCATTGCCGCAGGTAGAGGTCGAGATTTTCTTCGACGTCCTGGCTAATCATGCCGTAACTCCACATCAAGTAGGCTGTCGCGCGGTTCCGGTCGGCTGTTCTCAGCTCCGAGGCGAAAATGTTCTCGTCCACCTTCAGATTCTCGTTTCCAGCGTACTTTCGCAGAGTGCTCAGTATGAGTTTAAACTGCTCCGCGGCGTCTCCGCCCTCTACGAGATCGGTCGTCACGAGTGCCCCCGCGTTAACCATCGGATTGTATGGACGGTTGTTCCGCTCGTCGAAGACGATGGAATGGAACGCATCGCCGCTCGGCTCCACCCCGACTTTCTCCAAAACGTGGTCGCGTCCGTGGGCTTCCAGAGCCAGGCCGTAGACGAACACTTTAGAAATGGACTGGAGGGCGAATGGCCAGTCGTAATCGCCAGCGCAGAAGACCTCCCCGTCAGTCGTCGCGAGGCAGATGGCAAACCGCTTCTGCTCGGCTTCTGCGATCTCCGGTTT
>JAFAPF010000241.1 GCA_019247245.1 Rubrobacter sp.
GCGCGGAGTGCAGGGCGATGAAGGCTCCCATCGAGTGACCGACGAGAACGGCCCGTTCGATGCCGATATGGTCGAGCGTCCGGATCGCGTCCTGCGCGTGCGCGTCTAGCCCATAGCTTGAGGATGGCTTCTCGGAGTCGCCTCTACCCCGGAGATCCATGGCCACCATACCGTCGGGATGCTGGAGGCATCGCGCCACCGAGTTGAAAGCCCGGTGCTGAGCTGTAATACCATGCATGGCCAGAACGGGGTCGGGTCCCTCCCCCGTACGACCGAAGGCCAGCCGCACCTCCCCCGGTACGGCCCCTACTCTCCACAAGCCCTGTTCCATAAACAGCCCGGTATTATACGTGAAGACGTACGACGATGAGGGCTTCTAGAAGAGCTCGGAACCACCCGCTCTAGACGGTCCAGCAACCTTTTTCGCCCTCACAGGGTATGTCGGAACGAACCAACATTTCCGCGCGTTGAACGAAGCTCCGGCCGTTACTAACACGACCAGCGAGGTGACCCGCGGCGTCGGCAGCGTCGTAGTTCTCAACCACGAGATCCACGCCTCCGCTTGGTGCAGAACACCCACACGCCGAACCTTGCGGCCTTCGCTCTCAGCTTACCAGGACCATAGGTTGGATCTTCGAGGGTAGACAAAGATGGCCATCCGTTCCGTTAAGCGCCGCCATACACGGATGCTCGAAGGCGCGGCTGTTCCTCTCTCTACTGCTCCGGCCGGGAGAACCGAAATAGGAGGTGACTGTAGGGTTCCGCTGCTGGTACGGTAGCTGATTATTACTCGAAGAAGTGATCAAACTCGCTCGGGAACTGCCGACGTATGTCGTCCATTTCGCCTTTGGAGACGGCCTCCCCAAGAACGCTCATAACGGCGCTCGCGTGCGTCGAGGCTTCTTCGAAGCCTGCTCCTTCCCTCTCCCCAACAAGCTGAACGAAGTCGTTTAGCGAGAAGATCTTGCTACGCTGCGGCGGCTGTTGGTGGAGAGGCTCGGCCAGCTCTTGGGGAAGCTGGGAGGCGAGGTCGAGTCCCTCACCTCCAGTTAGGTATTCTCCGAGCGTCGTGAGGGTGGCTCGGGTTGCCGCTTTCGCCGCGGCGAACGAAGAGAGGCCGGCCCGCTGCTGGACACGCTCGATGAACTCCTGGTACCGCATGTGCTCACCCTCCCTTACATCCTGGTGCTATCCTTCACCTTACCGTCTCCACACCATCTCCTCTTCATCCAAAACCACCCGAGCTCGCGACCAGCGAAGGTTGATCGTCCGAGCCAGGAGCCATCGGGCTGGATCTGCAATTCATCGACGAGCATCGAGAACGGCGGGTAGTAGATCAACGCAACATACCTCTCGCGCTGCTCGAGCCGGAAAGGCACGCCAGGTAAGGAGCCCAGTCGGGTCGAGCCTCGAGCGCCACTGATACGCTTCCAGATCCCGATCATTGGCGGCAGCAGCCCGCTCAGACGCTCAACCTGCCAATCGCCCTCGAGGTCTTTCATATGGTCATGGTTCCCTTGTGTCATCCACATAAAACTGCCCCGAGCAGCTAAGCGAGAAGGTTATGAGCTTACGTACCAAGATGGTTAGGGCCGTGCTGCCCACCGCCATCCAGGTGGGGTTTAGGATTAGGTTCAGAATGGTAGCCCCGACGAAGAATTCCAAGCCTAGACCCACGTTAGGCAGTGCCCTACGGGCGCCCAAGCGGCTGGACCCGCTCCGGAGAACCTCGGGGACGGCCTGCACGACGCCGACGAAGATTACGATGCTCCCCACTAACAACACGGACATCCGTATGACGTTCAGCGCGTTGTGGTACAGGGACATCAACTGGCCTCGCTGCGCAGGACATCCCCCTCGGGCCTTGGTGCCACCTCCCTACGCTCGCGCTCCAGCTCCCTCGAGAGGAAGTAGTTGAGCACCGTTCGGATAACCACGGTGGCCGCCAGTAGCTCTACGTCGCTAATGGTAGGGGAGATCGCCGTGCTGAGAATGTCGGCTCCTACCTGGAACTCCAGCCCCAGCACCAGATAGCGCCCCAGGTATAGCCGGAGCTCGGAGTTGGTGTACTCCTTCAGCCCAAAAAAGGACAGGACGAACCGGAACGTGGTCATCAGCGCTCCAAGCGCTACTATAGCTGCTCCTATAGCCTCAATCGTCATCCGCAGGTAGCCTACCGCCGTGACCAAAAACTCTTCCATAACCTACAAGTATCGCCTCTGAAATGAGAAAGCAAACCGAACCCCTACCTGTTCCGGTGGATTTTGGTGTCTCGGCTCCCCCAGGGTATCGTTAAGCGCTACGATTGTTCGACCACATGAGTGGCGCCCAAACCCTACTCCAACTTGCCCAAGACAAAGGCTACCAAGAAGCCCACCGTAGTGACCACTCCCACCGCAGACCCTACTCCTAGTAAGCCTCAGGTATCATGGTGCTGGCGAGCACGGTTAGGATCGCCCCAGCGGCAAAAGACTGGATAGAAGTGATTAAGTACTCTGGCGTCCCAGCCAGAAACAGGTGCCCAAACAGGGTGCTTACCGCAGAGATTGCCACCACCGCCCTCCATAGCCCCAGTAAGTTAGCCGTAGAGCGGCCCGCTTTCTTCATCCCAGCCGCTGCCGAGAGACTTTCGGGCATGTTGCTCAAGAATACGGCGGCCACCATCACCAAACCAACCGTCCCACCCCCGATGAGGCTAACACCTATAGCAACTGATTCCGGTATACTGTCCATGAGCCTTCTATGGTGATCCCTGTAGCTGACCCTCCCTCTCACTGGCCCTGAGAGCGTTTACGATGATGGCCCCCACTGCGGCTCACCGCTCAGTCGCCTATGAAGTAGAGTACCGCCCCAAAAGCAGACCAATAGAAGCAGCATCAAAGCCCCCTGTCTTGTAGGCCTCATCCATCAGCTCAAAGGCAACAGAGGAGATCAGTACCCCAGCTCCTACAGCCATGACCATAGAGATTACTCGCTGGGAAGCGCTGGCGTAGAGGCCTGAAAGCGCCCCGATGAGAAGCGATACGCCCCCAATGAAGCCCCAGAATCCTGCTATCAGTGCCTGCCTTAACTTTGCTTCTTTCTCACGATCTTGAGCAGGTCGCGTTCCATGACGAGGTCGACCCCGAGGGTCTTGTAACCGACTTCCTCGAAGAGGACAATCATCTTATCGTCCTCGTAGCGCTGGACCAGGCCCTCGCCCCACTTCTCGTGTACCACCCGGCTGTTGATGGGAAAAGGCTCGCTTTCTTCGTCCTTCTCTACCACGATTCCAGCCTCGCAATTGTCGCAGTATCTGCAGGGAGCGTCGAACTCCTCACCGAAGTAGTTGAGCAGATACTCGCGGCGACAGGCGCGCACCTCGGCGTAGCCGCGGACCATCTCTATTCGCGACCTACCGAACTCTTCGCGGTGCTCCTGGACACGAGCTGCCTCCTCGGAGGCTTCACCCAAGTTAGAGTACCGCTCGCCCCGGATCACCTCGCCGGAAGGCAGGATCTCGACCACACCAACCTCTTCCAAGCCACCAAGCGCTGTCATCAACTTCGCCTGTGAGAGGTCGGTCTCCTTTCGCAAGTCCCGGGGATCGGCCGGCCCTTGGTGCTCCCCGACTGCCCCGGCGACCCGCTCCACCTCCTCGAACTCAACCTGACCGCTACCGGCGAAGAACCGGCGGATACCGAGGTCCTCTGCCCGGTAGAACAATGTGGCCTTCGCCGCTTTACCGTCACGTCCGGCCCGCCCGATCTCCTGGTAGTACGAGTCGACCGAGTCGCTTATGTCATAGTGGAAGACGAAGCGTACGTTCGCCTTATCGACACCCATCCCGAAAGCCGTCGTGCAGACGATGACCTCCACCTCATCGTTCATGAACGCTTCCTGAACCCTCTCTCGTTCTCCCGCGTTCATACCGCCGTGGTAAAAGACCGCCTTCAAACCACCCCCCAGGAGGGCCTCGGCGATCTCCTCGGCGTGCTTCCTGGTTGCGGTATAGATGATACCCGGTTTCTCGGTATCTTCGACTCGGTCCAACAGAGCTCGTTTCTTTGCCGACTCATCCCCAAACGCCTCGACACCCAGCCAGATATTAGGGCGGTCGAAACCATGCACCATAATACGAGGCCTGCGCATGCGGAGGCGTTTCACTATCTCCTCGCGAATGAGCGGCGAAGCGGTAGCCGTCAGCGCCAGGACCGTGGGATGGTCGAGGGCTTCGATCACGGCGCCGAGCCTTAGATATGCCGGCCGGAAATCGTGGCCCCACTCGCTGATGCAGTGCGCTTCATCGACCACGAACAGCGAGAGCTTCGCCTCCCGGAGCCGGGTCAGCGTTTCCTCGTCGTTGAACTGCTCAGGCGCGACAAGCAGGAACTCAAGGTCCCTTTTTTCCAGATCTCCGAACGCCTCTTGCCGAGCGGCCTTTGGCACGGTGGAGTTGACCTCGGCTGCTCCACCAGCCCCCTGCTCTTCGATACTCTCGACCTGATCCCTCTGCAAAGCGATCAGCGGGGATATGATCACCGTCGGACCGGGAATCATTAGCGCCGCGATCTGATAAACGGCGGATTTCCCCGACCCAGTTGGCATCACGGCCAGAGTGTCGTGGCCCTCGAAAACCGACTGAATCGCCTCTTTTTGCCCGGGACGAAGCTCTTCATAGCCGAACCTCTCTCGGGCAATGTAGTCGATACGGTGCTGTGACACAGTACGCTCCACGCTGACCGTACTAGGCCTACGAGGTAGAGGTCATGAAGTACCTCAAGCGGTCCAACAGCCCATGGCCGCCGGCTGAAATAGCGCGTGTACTCGTTTCGCATGAGCGCGCAAGAAGACGAGGATAGACGACCAAGTCGGATGAGGAGAAGCTCGTAGATAGTTCGGCCACGACACCACCGGGCTCGGAGAACTCAGCCCGACCCAACGTTCCGATCCTCTGAATGAAGTAATCAGGGGCGCGGTTACTGTCGGCGATAGAGATCATGTCCTCCTTACTAGTCGGGTAGCGGGCATCCTCCAAACAACTCCGTACATCTTCGGGGCTGAAGTCCATAGTATCTCCTGCCGGATCTACTTACTCTCTACTGTACACCGTCCCTACCTTCTTTGACGAGCGATAGCTTCCCGACGGCTTTGGTGCCATAGGTCTGGCTAGCAACGGCAGCGACTCCAACGGTCGCATCGCTTATAGAGCCGGCACGGATGACCACGGTGCCGCCGAAGGATCAGCCTAGCGATATTACCCTGCTTATCCCCGTGCTGGTCCAAAGCAGCGATCCCGACTAGAACGTCGTAGACGCAGTCCTCCAGGTAATTCGGCTTGCGATACTCCAGACGAAGGGCAGCTATACCTTACGTTCGCAGATGGGTAGCCAGCACTTCGTAGGAGTTGGCCGGTCCGTGGATGCCACCTCCCATGCCTCCCACCATAACCAGCGCGCTTCGTGTTGTTTTCGGCGGGGTGGACGCCGCGCACCG
>JAFAPF010000342.1 GCA_019247245.1 Rubrobacter sp.
TAGCGGACGGCGAGCTGGCAGGCTATGCCCAGTACCACCTGCGCCGCCGCGGGCGCATCGCCTTCATCCACACCGAGGTCGACGAGTCCTACGAGGGCCTGGGCCTGGGCAGCAGGCTGGCCCGGGCGGCGCTCGACGATGCGCGGGCTCAGGGACTGGTGGTAGAGCCGTTCTGCCCGTTCATCGCGGGTTACATCGAGCGCCACCCCGATCAGTACCGCGACCTTGTGGACCCTGAGATGCTCAGCAGAGAGAGACTATGAGCCGGAAGCCTCCCGCAGATAGAGAATTGGCGATCTCCCAGGCGCGGGCGTACACCGCCCTGGGCGTGACAGCGTAAAGCGTGAAGAAAGGAAGTAGCGTGATGGAGATTCCTGAGCTACCGGTGGTGGAGGGGCACATCTACCGTTGTCCGGTGGAGGGCTGCCACTGCGAGATCAGTATCGAACTGCCACCGAAGAATCTGCCTCCTACCCAACCCTTCGTCGACTGCCGCGGGCACGAGATGATAAAGGTGTCCGTCGACGAGACGTACGGATGGGGGGCAAGAGGAGAAAGGTAGCAGCTGCTCTGTGGTCTTTTGTTCTTAGAGCGCATTTCGAAGCCTTGATGGGGCGCCGAAATGCTAGCCGAAAGCGGACAGTATTCAGACAGAGAGACAAAGCGCGTGCAGCGTCACTACGACGAGGAGGCAAGCAGATACGATAAGCTTATCGGCCTGCTCGAGATCAAGGTAAGCGAGTCAGGAATAGCCTCTACAGGAGGTGAGTTTTCGAGAAACGCTAGAAGTGGCCACCTACTACCTTGTTGCCACAATCTCTTTGTCTTGTCTCACAAACGGTCGTTTTTGGTACAAGCAGCGTGTATCAAGAACGTCCGTTGTTGCTACAGCTGTTCAGAGAACGTCCATTATGCGAATAGAAAGTAGTATTAAGCAACTGAGTAATTAAGAGCCGGTACATAACAGCCCCAGCCCCGCGTTTCGCCTAGGAGGACAGTAGTGCTTCTTCTCGCCAGCAGACGGCGGCAGGCTGCTGAGTGACGGCGTTACGATGGCCGCCTCACCCAGGGCGCGGCCCCTCGAGAGAGATAGAGGACGATCAGCGCGGTAAGTAGCAGCAGCCCTACCACGAGGGCCAGCGCGATCGCGATGCCGACGCTGACCTTGAGCACGAGCAGTCCGCCAACCAGGGCGCCCGCAAACATAGAGCCTACGGCCAACAGCCGGCGACCGGGTCGAGGACCCTCGCCACCACCCAGCCGGGAGTCTGCTGCCAAACCCGTGAGGGTTAAGGTGAGAACCGAGGTGGTCAGGTCGGCCACACCCATCCGCCGCGCGACGGTCGCGTTCTGCACTCCCATGGCGAGCGCTAGCAACGCGATCAGCACGTAGTGGGCCGTTCCGCCAGTGGAACGATCGGCCCCGAAGCCCACCATGCCTAGTGAAATGGCTACAAGCGCAGCTTCGATAACGCTTGCGGCGGCCAGCATCCGCCCGCGATGCTCGACGAACCGATTGGCAAGACGTCCCCCCCCCAGCGCCCCGAGCAGGAACGCTAGCACGGCCACGACTGAGGTGAGCAAGGATATATTAGTGGCGCCTGCGAGTGCGAAGCCGAGGAAGACGATGTTTCCGGTCATGTTCGCCACGAAGACGTTGGGGCCGAGCTTGAGGAAGCTTACGGCGTCGACCAGGCCGGTGACGAAGGTAAGGACGATAAGGAGCGGCGGTAACGGACCGTGCGGGTCTCCTCGCCCGGGAACCAGAGTCCGCGCTGCGTCTTTAATCACCATTTCGTGCCCCCTTTGCTCAGTTGAGCACTGCTTCCAGGCGGGATGATGCCACATAATGTAACCAGACGCATCTCTATCGTAGGTGGGAGACCGCCGCCCATCGCGTGAGACGCAGCGTAGGGGAGGGCCGCAGGCACCAGCCGACCCTGGAGGAAGCCGCTCATCGCTCTCCTCCGCGTCCTTCAGGAGGCGAGCCCGACAGGTCCT
>JAFAPF010000171.1 GCA_019247245.1 Rubrobacter sp.
GCGTGGGAAGGCGAGCGCAACGCAGCCGAAGGCTCCATAGACTGGCGCTTCACCAGCGACGAGGCGAGGATCAAGCTCAAGCATCTCTATCCCGAGATTGTGGAGGAGCCATCATATGGGCCAGACCTTTCGTGACAGAACACTAGAGGCAACGCTCTGACTGTCCCAAAAACGCCCCCGTTCGGTACATTTCCCTCTCTCCTACCGAATCGCCGGTTTTACGCTCACCACTCTGTACCAAAACCCATACCAAAATCAAAGCACCAATACTTCACAAACTCGATGAGTTTAAGGACATTCGAACGATGGGGCGGTTCGACTCGTGCAGGGGAGTAGCCCTTGGCCTATAGTTCCGTAAGGATAAAGAGGGGCTGGGCGAGGTAACGGGATGGTTACCGGACCAACATGTACCAGATGCGGTGGCCCGGCCCCTCTTTAGTAAAGCCAAGTTTGCACCCCTCGGGCAACCAAAACAACGTTTACTTTGCTCTACCTTGAGTAGATTGCTTCTCGTGCTTATACGCCATTACCGTTAAGTAGAGGTCGATGCTTACGATAGGTGTGGTAGGGCGGATTTCGCGGGTACCCCATATATCGTGGCGCACGGGCTCTCTCTGGCGTGCGGCTGTTGGTGGACCCGAGCCCTCTGAAGAAGCCGTGAGGAAGGACGATGGTGACTCTTAGCTCGCCGGCTGGCGCTCTGAGGGCTCGGACGATCCGCACTGGGGCGGCGCTAGCCGCCAGCGGCCGTAGGCGACGAAAGCCGAGAGCAACCCCACCACCAGCGGCAGCAGCGCTCCCGCCACACCACCAGGCGCAACTCCCACCAGAGTGAGCACCGTCGCCCCGATCATGATGATCACCAGCCCGGTGGCGGCCAGCGGGGTCAGGCCCGGCCGAATGCCCAGCAACCCGGGGAGGATCAGGCCGATGGCGCCCAGCACCTCGGCCAAGCCGAGGAAGCGCACGAACCAGCCCGGCAGAGGCGTCTGCTCCATGAGCACCTCCAGCGGCAGGGCCAGCTTCATCCCACCGGTGAACAGGAAGAGCAGCGCGAGCAGCCCCTGAACGATCCACAGTACGTAGGTCATGATCGGCCTCCTCTACTACGTCGTCAGTAGCGTCGTCTTCTGGTTCGCAGCATACGGTCAAGAGTCACAAAACCCAACCAGCAAACCTTAAAAAACAGCGTAGAGCTGCCAGCTATAGCCTTCTCAAGGAGCCGGACGAGGTGGTAGGGCACTACTCGACGGCGCGTCAGAGGAGGATAATACCGGAGGCGGAGTTGCCGATTCGGAGTCCTCTCGGAAACTGGGCTTCCGGCGTTAAGTTCTCGGAAACCCAGCGGACATAAAAGAGCCGGGGCTGCTAGAGCCCGGCTCTCTCGTCTTGGCGCTACGCTAAAGGTCAGTCGATCTTGAGGAGACCCACTACGTGGCCCTCGGGGTCTGAGAACATCGCGATGCTGGGACCTTCCGGCACATCCACGGGACCCATCACCGTGCTGCCCCCAAGCCCTTCGATCTTGCTCAACGCTGCCTCAAGGTCCGGGACCGCAACGTAGAAGGTGACGTGGCCCGCTTCGCCATCCATAGCTTGGCCGATGCCACCATTGATGCCACCCTCACCGTCAGGATACGCCATCGCGTAGTAAGGGTTCGGCATCGCCTCCTCCGTCCGCCAGTCGAAGGCATCCTTGTAGAAGCTCTCAAGCGCTTTTGCGTCTCTGCCGGCGACCTCGAAATGCACGACCGGATTGCCCATGTGTAGCTCCTCCTTATCTTGGCGTGCCGTAGCGTGGATACGAAGACTATACACTCGGCGAGGACTTTCACCACCCCCAAGTTGTGTATAGGACACGCCAGAGGGCGAGCTGCCTGTATTCATCGAGTCGCCGAGAAGGTTAGCCTTCTCGGAAACTCGTATCCAAGATCCCGAGTAAAGATGCATCACCACGGTCCTAACGATCCAGTTTCTGCGGGATCGGCTCCGAGGCTAACCACAATATGTAGTGGGTGCGCATAAATATGCGTCGACCTCCCTGTACCGAACGTGGCGTGTGTTTTACGCTGTTGGCCTATGCGACCGTCCAACGACCGTCAGGACCGTCATCTAACCGTCGAGGACCGTCAGTCGACCGTCCGACGCGTCACCGTTCCAGAAGCCGCTGAGATCCTTGGTGTGACACCCGACGCTGTGAGATCCCGTCTTCGGAGGGGAAAGCTACGCAAGGACAGGGATGAAGATGGC
>JAFAPF010000060.1 GCA_019247245.1 Rubrobacter sp.
TTAACTTGGTCGGGTTGGAATCGAGATCGACCATGTTGCCGGCCTCTTTTGCGGCTTGGGTCCCTGAGTTCATCGCAAGGCCTACATCCGCTTGAGCCAGAGCCGGGGCGTCGTTGGTCCCGTCGCCTGTCATGGCGATGAGGTGCCCACCCTCCTGCTCTTTGCGCACGAACTTGAGCTTGTCTTCGGGGGTAGCCTCGGCTATGAAGTCATCCACCCCGGCCTCGTCGGCTATAAAGCGGGCGGTCAGGGGATTGTCTCCGGTGATCATGACGGTGCGGATGCCAGCGACCCGGAGGCGGTCGAAGCGCTCCTTCATCCCGGGCTTGACGATGTCTTCGAGCTTTACCAGCCCGAGCACCTCGTGGCCGGCTCCCACGGCGAGAGGAGTTCCGCCGTTGCCAGCGATCCCATCGGCTAGCTCGTCCAGCCGAGACGAATCATTCTCTCCATCCTCATGGGCCCAGCGCTTCATAGCATCGAGCGCGCCTTTGCGGATCTCGCCTTCTCCTGGCAGGTCCACACCGCTCATGCGGGTCTGAGCAGAAAAGGGGACGAACTTTGCTTCTTGGGGGTTCTCGCGCTCGACGCCCTCTTCCTCGGCCAGCTCCACGATAGAGCGACCCTCGGGGGTGGAGTCGGAGAGCGAGGAGAGGTACGCAGCACGTCGTAGCTTCCCTGAGGAACCATCAAGCGGGATGAACTCGGTGGCCTTGCGATTACCGATCGTGATGGTCCCAGTCTTGTCCAAAAGCAGCGTGTCTATGTCACCTGCGACCTCGACAGTCCTACCGCTCTTGGCGAGCACGTTGGCGCGTACGGCCCGGTCCATCCCCGCGATCCCAATTGCGGAGAGCAAGGCCCCAATGGTGGTCGGGATCAAGCAGACCAGTAGCGCAACGAGATTGGCGACGCCGACCGGCTCTCCTGTATAGATGCTGAAAGGCAGGAGCGTCACGGTGACGATCAGGAAGATAGCGGTTAGCGCCGCGAGCAGGATGGTTAGCGCGATCTCGTTTGGGGTCTTTTGTCTTTTTGCTCCCTCGACAAGGGCGATCATGGAATCTAAAAAGCTCTCGCCGGGGTCGGAGGTAACCTCCACTACTATCCGGTCTGAGAGCACCCGGGTACCGCCGGTGACGGCACTGCGGTCGCCGCCAGCTTCCCGGATCACTGGTGCAGACTCGCCGGTTATCGCTGACTCATCCACCGAGGCTATCCCCTCGATTATTTCCCCATCGGCGGGGATGGTCTCGTCGGCTTCGACCACGAACCTGTCACCCTTCCTAAGCTCGGAGCTTCTAACCTCCTTCTTACTACCATCGACCAGCTTACGGGCCGGAGTGTCAACGCGCGTCTTGCGCAAAGACTCGGCCTGCGCCCTCCCGCGAGCCTCAGCGAGCCCTTCAGCGAAATTGGCGAAGAGCACGGTGAGCAGCAGCAGGAAGAAAATAGCCGCATTGTAAAGCGCCTCAGAGGGATCGGCGAAGACGTAGTAGATTGCCAGGAAGCCGACTACTACTGTTCCGACTTCCACCACGAACATAACGGGGTTCTTGACTATAGCTCTAGGATCTAGCTTCTTGAACGCATCTATCGCTGCCTGACGGGAGAGCCCCGGATCGAAAACTCTCTTGGATTGGGCGATGTTACGAGGCCGCTCTTCCCTGGCTACTTTCTGTGGTTCCATACTAGAACCTCCCAGGGCGCACGATTACGTAGAGCAAGTAGACCATAAGGCCGAGAGAGATCAAACCTAGCACCACATTTCCGACAGTAGCCATCATTCCCCCTTGATTGAGGTGCCAAGCACGAAGACATCCAGCCACTCACCGTTCTTGATCAAGATCTTTTTCATTGCCCACCAACATGGATAATGGGGCGACTTTCAAGGTTTGGCTCGGCTTCCCGCAAGATCTCATGAGTAACGGGGGCGGTATCCCCTTCCCCAAAGAGAATATAACGGATCACGTACACTATGGGATTGCCCTCTGTCCAACCGAAGTAGCAGTGTGGCTTCTTGCCGGTCATGTCACGGATATGAAGTAGGAAGGCCGCAATGGCGTTGGGTACAGCCGAGCTGGTTGCACGCAGCACGTGGTAGCCGCTAACTTCTACACCCCTTACCTCCAGCACGTCTTCGAACTCTGAAGGGTCTTCCACCTCAACTTCCAAGAAGAATATTGGCTCATCTTGGGGGATGTGGTTGTATTCATGCTGTTCCTTCAACTTCCGAGCATACTGACCGGGGTTATGGCCCCAGCCTGGACGGTGGGCCACGATGTGGATCTCGCCCTTGCTCGCCGCTTCGTCGATGAACCGCTGTGCCCGCTCGTCTATTTCTACCCGCTCCTGGCGCAGCTCGGTCGTACGCAACACCCGTGAGATAAGCGAGCTGATGATGATCGCCCCAATGAAAAAGGAGGCTACCTTGATGCCATCGGGTCGCTCGATGATGTTCGCTACCGTGGTATAGATAAAGATTAAGGTGACCAACCCGAAGGCCAAGGTCACTGCTAGGGAGCCGTGCCTCCAAATTGCAGAAAGCGTCACCGCAAAGGCTGCGGATGTCATGATCACAAGGACGCCTGTTGCATAGGCACCGCCCTGTGCATCCACGTCAGCTCCGAAGATAATGGTTATCGCAAAAGCGATGACTATGTAGATCAAGACCAGCGGCCTGACCGTCCGACCCCACTCAGGAGCCATGCCGTAGCGGGGTAGATAGCGAGGAACGACGTTCAAAAGCCCGGCCATCGCCGAGGCGCCTGCGAAGGCCAGTATCGTGATGGTGCTCAGGTCGTAGATAGTGCCGAATACGTTGCCTAGATACTCGTGGGCAAGGTAGGCAAGCGCACGTCCATTGGCACTGCCCTCGGGCTCAAATTCTTCTGCAGGGATTAGCACCACCGTAACGAAGCTGGTGGTGATCAGGTAGAAGCTCATGATGAGAGCAGCCGAGGTTAGGAGCTTGCGCGTGTTGCGGACGCGGCCCAATGGATGCTTCGGGTCATCCCCCTCCTCTCCGCGCACCAGCGGCATCACGCTCACCCCGGTCTCGAACCCGGAGATCCCCAAGGCCAGCTTGGGAAACACCAGAAGTGCTACGCCGAGCATAACCAACGGGTTGCCATAGTCAACGAAGAGCTTGCCCTGCCAGTCACCTAAGCTTTGCGGTTGGGTGAACGCTTCGTAGAGCCCTACGCCTACTACAACAAGGTTGAGCAACAGGTATGCTCCCACTACTACAACCGCGATGTTTATGGCTTCCTTAAAGCCTTTGAGGAAGATCGCGCCGAGCACCGCCACCAGCACGATGGTAATGAGGATGTCTTGGTCACGGAAACCCTCGGGCATAAGCGGGTTATCGGTGAGGTGGACTGCAGCATCGGAAGCTGAGAGGGTGATCGTTATCATGAAGTCGGTGGCGATGAAGCCTAACAAGACGAGCACGGTGAGCTTACCAGGCCAGAAAGAGAGCAGGCGCTCGAGCATCGAGATCGAGCCCTGCCCGTGCGGGCTCTCCTCGGCAACACGGCGGTACATCGGAACCATCGCAAAGAGGGTCAAGAACACGATAAATATCGTGGCGATGGGCGAGAGCACCCCGGCAGCGAGCGCTGCTATGCCGGGTATGTAGCCCAAAGTGGAGAAGTAGTCCAAGCCGGTCAGGCATACCACCTTCCACCATGGCTGCTGACGCCCCTTGCTCTCTGCCGCCTCGGGACCTTCCACCTGCTCGATGCGCTCGGCGAGCAACCAGCGCCTGAACCACCCAACTGCGTGTGCCTCGGCCGTCATCAGCAACCCTCCATCTTTAGCGCATCCACTTCATCTTCAGCAGCTGTAGGTGGGTGACCTCCATTACAGGCATCCCACCAATAACCTTGGTCAGCGACCCAGAGACTCTCACGCTATCGCCCACGTACTCTCCAAGCCGGTAAGCATCGCTCGTAAGGACGCACTCGTAGTCGGCGCTACACTCGTCGAAGAGCCCATAGGCGGTGCCGTAGTGGGTCAAGAGGGGAATCTCTTCTCGCCTGATCACGCCCCGCGCAACCGCCTCTGGTTCTTCTTGAGCCTCTAGTTGCTCCCAACCCAAACATCCGAAGGTGTGGACTGCTTCGCTTGCTGAACCTCTCACCTTTACAGGTCGGGCTTGCCAGCGAGAGAGACGGCCAAGCACGCTACGCACCGAACATGCCCGTTTCTCGATCGGCTTCATGGCTGCCTCTCATCAAGAGCATGGTTCACAACGAAGATGTCCAGCCACTCCCCACTCTTGGTGGAGATGTCTGAGTGAATGGAGATGACTTCGGCATCCGTGTGCTTCTCAACTATGCTTTCCAGGACCGAGCGTCCCGCCTCAAGAACCTGCTGGCGCATGGCCTTGATGAGCCTGCGCCCCTCAAAACTGTTGGTAAGCTGCTGCTCAGCGGGCGTGAAGACCCCGAAACTTCGCACTATCACAAGGTCTTCAACAATTAGCGTCCGGATCCTATCAGGACCACGCCCCACGAACTCGTGCTGAAAGGCCATCATCTCATCGCTAATGGCCGCCTCGATCTTGCTCTGCCGGCGACTCATAAGAATCTCTGCACCTCCTCGTTCCTCTGGTGCACCAACGTGCAAGAGCCGGTGCTGCACCACACCTCTACGCCTGTAGAGAGGGGTTGCAGTCACCGGCCCTAATCCGCTGGCCGCCCCGGAAGGTCTTTCCCAGGAAGCCGCAGAGATCTAACCTCGGTGGAGCTGACCACTCCGCGCCGCCCAATACGGTCTCAGCCTGCCCAAGAGCGAACCACTTGGCCCGGAGTGCCCTCTTTCTTTTGCGCCTACGAGGTTAGCTGACGGGTTCGGGCCGAAAGAGCTAAGCCCTACGCCTGGATAGACCAGGCGATTCACCCCAAGCGGTTT
>JAFAPF010000083.1 GCA_019247245.1 Rubrobacter sp.
GGCTGCTCGAGTTCAGCGACTCCCACACCGCATGTGCCCCGACAATTTGCATAAGGAGCCCGTTCATCGGAAAACTAAATGCTCCGACGAGCAGCCCTCCCCTCATTCCGAAGAGCCATGCTGCTACGATCACCGGCACGAGGGCCAGGAGGTTCGTCACCTCCGCTAGTGCCGGGTAAAGAGGAGGGTAAACTAGCGTGTAAGCGACGAGCACTGAAACGCTCAGGATGAAGCGCACCTTGAGACTCTCGAGCATAATGGCACAGATTTTATCTGCAAAAGAAGGAGAAGCGCCATTACCGCGGCTTGATAGATGGTTTTCCTTAAAGGCATGGCTGCTCCTTCGCTCTGGCCTGCTTGTGACTTCGGACCCTTTGTGCGGTGGTATCGTGCGTCAACCGTCCTTCCCCGTCTCCCAATAACCAACCGAAAACTCGATAGGATAGCCCAAAGGCTTCATCGTCTAGAGAGCTAGAACATCGCCCTCTCACGGCCAAAACCGCGGTTCGAATCCCCCATGGGATCACCACTAGAAGCCCGCGTTGAAGCGAGCTTTTCCTACGTCAGAAACAGGAGCGCGAAGGCCGCACCGACGCCTGCCCCTGCTAGTGTTTGCGGGAGTGTATGGGCCGCTGCCGCAACGCGCGACCAGAGAATGAGCGGGAGAACAACAAGGCTGAAAAGGAGCCCCGGACAGCCGAGGACAAGAAGGCCCACCACCGCGGCGTTCCCTGCGGCGGCCGAGTGGGCACTCGTTTTCCAGATGAGGGTTACGGCGGCGACCGCAGCACTGGTCAGTCCCATCGAGAGCGTCGTCCGGAAGAGGACACCGGGGGCTCCAAGGAAGACCAAAGCGCCCAGAAGGGCGGCAAAGGTCGAGAGGAGAACGAGGGCGGGTATGAGACGCTCGGCGCGGACGGAGATCCAAAAATCCCCTATCCGTCTGCGCATCCGGAGCAGTAGTATGTAACCGACCACGAAGGCCGCTGCGACAAGCTCAGCGCCTACGTAAAGGGTAGACCGAAGCGCGCTCGTCTGGGAGGAGAACGCCACTAGTGTGTAGAGCGTGGTAAAGACAAAGAACGGGTTCAGGGCATTGGTGAGGAAGCGGGCCACGCGAAGGTATGATGCGCGTCGATGAGCGTTCATGAAGAGTAGAATTTAGCACGTGAGATCCTCGCTCACACCCGATGAGGTCTTCGTGCTGTGGTACCAACTTGGGAACCTGTACAAGAGGGCCGGGAACGATGCCCGCCGAGCGTTCGAATGGGGGTTCGCGGTCGTCTGCGTATCCGCGGCGCTAGTGTTGGTCTCGGCACCTCTGTTCGGCACCTCGTGGGCGGGTCCTCTCGCGCCGGTGTTACCGGTCGTGGCGGGTCTCCTTACAGCGGGTAGCTCTTTCGGATGGCAACGCGCAACGTTTCTGAAGAAGCGAAACGCCCTGCGCCTGACACTCGCAAAGGCGGGTGAGGATGCCGACCGGCCCACAGCGGGAGGCCTGGGCAAGTACCACGACGCTCAGCTCATTTTGCTGCGCTCTCAGTACGAGTACCTGACAAGCTCGAGTAACAGGCGGGCGCTGCGCTCAGCCCGCCTCTTCGAAGAGGCTTTCGGTTTCACCCCGGAGGATCGGTTCGAGTGCGGTCCCTTGAACGTCCGTCCGGGCACGCAAGAGATGAGGATCCTGCGGAAGCGTTGGGAAAGGCGGCTAGCAGCCCGCAGCACATTCGGGGAGGCGACGCCTCCCCTTGGGCTCGGGGAGGACCTGGCATACAGCGTCTTCCCGCAGGAGATGACCGTGCCTTCAGAGCTGGCAACGCGGAGTGCATACCTGAAGGTCTCTTGCGATCTTTCTCGTAAGCGCTACGGCCGCTCCTTGCGAGGGGTGCCGGAGGAGATTCGACACCGAGCCGAGAAAGACCTCCGAGAGTACCGGGCGCTCCTCGGGAAATAGGAGCAACTGCTCAGCCATAGGCGAGCCCGTTGGCCGCGTCTAAAAGGTAAATAAAAAATAAGGACGTGAGCACGAAGCCAACCAGGGATGTGATAAGAGCTGTCAAAAACGAGGTACGGTAGACGCTCTGCATCCCCAGCATCATTAGGATCATAGCGGCGTATACAAACGCGAGGGTGTTTACGAGAGGTACCCAGAACAGGATCATAGCACCGTAAGCGTAGGCGAAAATCCGGTATACCTCTCGAAGCTCAGGTGCCTTGCCGATAAACATGCGGCTGGAGAGCAGGTACGCACCTGACCCCATCCCTACCAAGACCGGCGAGAGCACGATATAGGCTAGATTCAGCCCCGCCACAACCGGCAAACTCGCATCCCCTCCGTAGGCCACAGTAAAGATGGAGCTTACAACCAAGCTCAGGACACCCGTCACAGTGCTCACGAGCAACACGAAGAGCGTCGGCTCCCGGGTAGGGCCCCTGGCGTCGAAGTTCACATAGAAGGTTCTAGGGCCGAGGAAGATCGCCCGCAGCAACGCCGCCGTGCTCGCGAGAGGGCGTTGCAGGTCGAACTCGGGTGACTTCGAGCCGTTCACGAAAGGGAATTATACTAAGTGGAGGCTGAAGCTTGGCGCAGAGGTTGCGTGCTCTCCGCGCGGCGAATAGAATGTTTTTCGAGGATTTACCAGGATTCACCTTGCGGAATAGCTTGCTAAAAACTAGACTGAGCAAGCGTAGCCGGTGTGGCGAAGAGGTACCGGAGAGATGAACAAGTTGTATCTAACGCTAGTGCTAACAGTCGAGGCTGTAGTTATCGTGCTGCTCTCGTTTGTAGCGCCTAGGTTGCTGGTGCTCCTCCTTGTACCTATACCGCCGCTCACGCTGGTCACAGCGCTCCTCCTGCGTCACCTCATGAGCAACCCCGTGTACGGAGCACGATGGCTTTCTCCGGAGGTCATAGTGAAAAGCCAGGAGCGGGAATCCCCCGCGGAAACCCCCCAAGAGCTCTCGCGCCGGATTATTGAGCGGGCCGAGGAGATACACCGCACGCTTTTGGAATCACCCTCTGAAATCCAGATCGAAATGTGCACCCTGGGCTACCGGGCGTGTGTGAATGACATGATCACGCTGACCCACCTCGTTAACGAGGAACTGCCCAGCGCCGGCCCCATCAAGCGCCTCAAACTCCGCGCAGCCTGCCGGCGTGCCACGGAGTCGCTCTCCGCGGCGAAGGAGGCAATGCCCCCGGGTGCTTTACGCTCCGCCCATCACCAGGAACGTCAGTAGTAGAGTAGACCTCTCACAGGTTGTACGGCTAGAGCGCCACTATGTCCCGAACTTCGGGCACCTCACGTCGGATCAAGCCTTCTATGGCGTAGGCGAAATCGAGTTGAGAGAGCGGGCATCCCCCGCACGCGCCGAGCATCTGGATGCTGACCTTCCCGTTCGCCTCGTCGAGGGCGACGAGGCGAGCGTCGCCACCGTCGGCCCTCATCGCCGGACGCACCTTGTCCAGTGCTTTCTCGATCCGGCTCCGCATGTCCATCGTCTCGCTCATCGAGCGGGATTATATAGGAGTATCAACGGGACGCAGTGAGGTCGGTAGTAGAATAATCGCCTGACTCAAAGAAAGAACGGCTCTTGAGTCGCCTCATGGGAGGAAGGGCATGGACAGCAAAGTAGAACAGACGCTCCTCGTCATAGGCGCCCCCGAGCATGACGCAGCGGCGTACCACCTTTCGGGCTTTCTCGCGCCCGACCCGGTGATATGCGTGCGCGTCAGCGGACCCGACGCCAAGAGCTACCTCGCCGTCTCCTCCATGGAGTACGGACGGGCCAAGAAACAGGCGCGGGCCGACGCGATCTTCTCTTTTGAAGAGCTCGGGGTCTTAAGCCTTGCGAAGGAACTGAAAAGCGGTGGCCGGGCTCTGGCCGCCGCGACTGCCGTCCTCCTCGAAAGGCTCGGAGCCGCGTCCTCTCCGGTCGCCGTGCCACCATCCTTAGGAGTACTGTACGCCGACGAGCTGCGTGCGCGCGGCTTGAAAGTTATTCCTGATGCCGGACTCTTCGCGAGCCTGAGGCGAGCGAAGACCGAAGAGGAGATCTCCTATATAGAGAAGACGCAAAGGGCTGTAGAGGCCGCCTGCGCCCACGCTGTCGAGATCCTCAAAGGATCCGGGATGGCCGAGGATGGTACGCTCCTGCACGAAGGGGAAATCCTAACCAGCGAGCTCCTACGCTCCGAGATAGAGTTCGAGCTCTTGAGACACGGATGTACCGCCGAAGGCACCATAACGGCCGGTGGGCCCCAGGCCGCGGATCCCCACCAGAGAGGACACGGTCCGTTCAAGGCGGGTGAGTCAATAATCCTAGACATCTTCCCCGTCGACAAGACGAGCCGCTACTACGCCGATATGACCCGCACCTTCGTCAAGGGCGAGTCGAGCCCAGAGCTCCAGAAGATGTACGACACGGTTCTCGAGAGCCAAGAGACAGCCCTGCGGATGATACGCGCCGGCGTCAACGGCTGCGACATCAACGAGAAGGTCTCGGAGGTCTTGCACCAGGCCGGGTACAAAACGCTCCAGCACGATCAGAAACCAGGGAAGCCCTTGCAGGAAGGCTTCATCCATACCACGGGCCATGGGGTGGGGCTCGAGATTCACGAACCTCCACGTATCTCTTCAGCCGACGAAGAGCTCATATCCGGCGACGTCGTCACGGTAGAGCCCGGTCTCTACGACCCGAAAATAGGGGGCGTCCGCATCGAGGACCTGGTGGTCGTGACCGAGGGTGGCTGTCACAACCTCACGAATTTCCCAAAGAAGCTTCGGGTTTAGGCCTGACCACCCTGGCGACCGTTGTAGACAATGCCGCCCTCCTTGGTGCAGTACCGGAGTACAGCGGCGGTCTCGTCGCGAAGCTCGTCCCGCATGACGGAGATGCCACGTCGTTCCAGCCCACCGATCCAGTCGGGAAGTTTTGGCCCTTCGTCGAAGTCGATATCGCAAGCCTCGTCGCGGGCACCGCAGACGAAGCAGCGCACGCCCTACCAAGAGATGGCGAAGGTCTATAGCGCAGCGCTAATTGCTAGTGACCAGCTCGTGGTGCAGTTGCCCCTCTCCACCGAGGTCGAAGCCTCAATCACCCGCTGCGCGATCATTATCGCTACTATTCTCAGCGTGGACGACAAGCGGTGAGAACGTTACCACCAGGCGCCGCGGCCCTTTTCGTATGTAGATCGGAGATCGCCGGTCCGAACCGCCCTCCAGCGCTGTATCCACGTCTGAGCTCGCGACCGCGACTATAGGCCGCATACGGTCTTCGGCCGTCGGGTACATCACCTCCGGATCCGGAAGAGAACTTTCTACCCAACCGGGAAGGTATAACGCTACCTCGGGGAACCCCGACTGAACTTTTTTCAGCAGAGCAGGTCCTGCTCTTAGCCGACGGCGGGCCGATTCGAAAGAAGATGCTAGAGTACAGATTGTAATATCACCGTAAGGAGGAAATGCTTGGAGAGCAAGCCAGTCTCGGAGGCCATTACCTTTTCCGCGAAGAAGATGCGAAAGAATAGTCTCTTTGACTCCCCGTACCTCTTCTACGACGTGTACTGTCTACTACCCGGCCAGCACCAGAACGTCCACGCCCACGAAAACTCTGATAAGGTGTATTATGTGCTTGAAGGCACCGGCCGCTTCACCGTCGGTGACGAAGAAAAAGATCTCACCAGAGGCTACGCGGTCCTCGCTCCGGCAAGAATTCCCCATGGCGTCCGCAACACGTTCGCGGAGAACCTGATCCTTCTTGTTACTATGGCGCCGAAGTTGTCCTGAAGTGCGCGCTCCTCCCCGAGCAAGTAGAGCCGCTCATGATCGCTGGGTGAAAAGGTGTTCTCGCTGCTGGGCTGCGATCGCAGGAAGATACCGGTCTAACTCTCGGACGACGTCGATGGCTACTCCTACCGCACCAACATAGAAAGCCTGGTCGATGGTTTCGAAGTCGTCGGTCGGCTTGTGGTAGTACCTGTGCTCTCCCACGAGGAAGTAGAGAAACGGGATGTTGCCCACGTGGAAGGGCGCGTTGTCGGAGCGGTACGTCCAGTCTTGTCCGCGTGGATAGGACCGGTCGAGGCCGAACACCAGCTCGACACGCCTATATCCTTGCTAGCCTTCTCGCCGGAGGGCTTGAGGGACGGGTATTGGTAAGTCCCGGCCACGTAATAAAGCTTATTCTGGTCGTCGTGGACGATCATATTTAGATTAACGTCCACTACTATGGCGTCCCTGCGACCGGCGGATGAGCGACGAAAGCCTTCGAGCTTTCCTCACCGAACTCCTCTCCGTCCGTGGCAGGCACAATGATCGAAGTGTCCGGCCTATGCTTGCTGAAGTAGCCTACTACCGCGAAGAGCGCGGCAGTTCCGGAAGCATTATCGTCCGCACCGTTGTAGATCTGTTTGTTAATTACGCTTAAGTAATCGTAATGAGTCGTGACGACTATGTAGTGCTCCGGATCTGAGGCACCTTCGACGTACCCGACGACGTTGGCTCCTCGATATTCTTTATTGTTCTCTCTTGAGAAAAAGGAGAAAGGCTGAATAAAGGAGTTACCGAAGGTTTGGAGACCGTGCTTCTCGAACGTCTGAACTATCTAGTCCCGCACCTTCTGTTGCCCGCCGTACCCGTTTTCGGCCCTCGAACGAATCATCCGAGAAGGTCTGGAGGCTGGCAAGGAGCTGCATCGCATCGACATTCGGTTGCGCAGCTCCGTTCGAGGCATCGATCGTCTCTTCCTGCGAGACGCTGCTCCTCTCCGAAACAGCGTACCCTGAAACGGTAAAGGACACGAGCAACAGAACCAGGAGGCAAAGATTCATCGAGAGGTTAAAAAGAGGCCTCTTGCTCAATACCCGATCGCAGCTCCTTCACCTCTTGGGTCGGCTCCTACCGTAAATCGAGCTGGCCTGCCTTCGGAGTCGTATTCGAGGGTCAGACCATGGAGCATTGCCGATCCCACGCTCGTTGCCGAGGCTGGGGTCGTCCACGCTGATGTCATGATCTCTGGCTGCTAACTAGTTGCGAACGTACTCCGGGATGCTGCTCTCAACCACGAGAAAACTTGGTTCCACGAAGCTGACGCGGGGAGCGGTGATCGCTTGCTGGGCATCCATCCGAAAATCGATGACGTTCATCAGCATCTGGGGATCGTTTGTACGATAGTATGGCCACCGAGGCCCCCTATCGCAACCCAAGGCTTGCCACTGCTCATAACGATCGTCGGGCAAATTCCTACGATCCTGTAGCGGCCGGGGAAGGCGTCCAGCGGGTTTCCTTTCGGTTCAAAACGGGCGAACGCAATGGAGTCGTTGATCCAGATCCCCGTTCCCCTAGGCATTACCCTACTCCCGAAAAGGTTGCCCAGGGTTTGTGTTGCAGAGACCACGTTCCCCTGCTTATCCGCTACGACAAAATGCGAGGTGTGCTCTTGCACTTCAGGGAAATCCTCGTCGGAGAAGCTTGTGGGCGGCTTAAACGGCGTCGCTCGCGAACGGTTTATGCCCGCGGGTACATCGGCCCAATAACTTTTTGACAGTAGCGAGTTCAGCGGCGCCGGAGTTGCCTCCGGGTCACCACCGTACCTGAGACGCACTTCGTACGCCCGCTTCGTGACCTCCGCGTACATGTGCAGGTAGTCGACGCTGTTATGACCGAGCGCCGCCGGGTCGAGGGGGCTCATTATCCCCAGCCGGAGAAGCGCGTTCCACGAAGTAACCGGAGGGGATGCCGTAACTACTTTATAGCCCCGATAATCGACGCTGGTGGTGTCCCGCCACTCGGGACGGTTGTTGCGCGGGTCGTCGATGGTCAGGAAGCCCCCGTTCTCGCGCATAGCAGAGCCGATGGCCCGGCCTAACGCGCCATCGCGCACCACTCCGGCACCCTGCTCAGCGATCCGCTCAAGAGAGCTTGCCAAGTCCTTTTGCACCAGACGAGCTCCGGCCCTAAGCGGTGCTCCGTTGTCTCCATATATGCTCTTTGCGTGCTCGGGGAACGCGGAGAACTCTTTATCGATGTAATAGGCGCCACGCTCGCCGAGGGCTAATCCTTGATCAGCGAGTTAGACGGCGGGCTAAGAGGGGCCGCCACTCAAGCCTGCCGTAGTCGTTCGAGAGAACCTCCCAGGTGTTCACAATGCCCGAGGTGGAGGCAGCTTTAGCGCTTCGACGATTCTGCGCGTAGTTTGGCGCTGGAGGACGGAACACGTCCGGATCCAGGGTCGCAGGTGTTCTGCTTCCGGAATCGAGACTCGCGTCTCGCCCTTTTCGGCGTTGTAGACGACTACCGCCCCATACCCCCCGACGCCAGACATCATCGGCTCTACGACGTTCAACACGGCGCCAACCGCTACTGCTGCGTCGCGAAGGCGTTACCCCCATCGGCGAGGACCTTCAGGCCAGCCTGCGTAGCGAGCGGGTGAGCAGAGCTGTCCATTCCTGAGGCACCGACAGCCGGACTGGTTCGCGTGCTCTGGCTACTAGGCTTCGGGCTGTTATCGACGGGTGTTGCAGTGGTCGACCCGGTGGTCTCTTCGCTGGTATCGTCCCCACGAGAAGCATTGCCTGAGGTTACGGACTGAGCGCTACAAGAACTCAGGAGCCCGAGGATCAAAGCCACGAAAAGTATGTTTCTCAAAATACGCTCCGCAAGAAGCAGTGTTTACCAAGCGAAGGTATAACACCGGATAAGGAAAGGGAAGCGAGCGCAGAAGACGAGACCCATAGCAGCGTCTATGGGCCTCGTTAGTGTACCTCGCGATTGGGAACGTAATAAAGGGTTTTGCGCTAGGTACCCTCCTCCCAGGAGGCGAGGTAGTGGGCCTGCTCTTCGGTGAGCTGGTCGATCTCGATCCCCATCGCCGCGAGCTTAAGGCTGGCGATCTCGCTATCTACGTCCTTGGGCAGCGCGAGGACGCCGTGGGCGAGCTCGCCCTTGTGCTTCAATAAGAACTCGGACGCCAAAGCCTGGTTTGCGAACGACATATCCATCACCGCGCTGGGGTGTCCTTCGGCGCTGGCTAGGTTGATCAAACGACCCTCGCCGAGCATGTTGATCTTACGCCCGTCCTCAAGGATGTACTGGTCAACGAACGGGCGCGGTCGGAGCCTCTCGACACTCATCGCCTCCAGTGTCGGAATGTCAATCTCGATGTTGAAGTGGCCGCTATTGGCTACGATGCAACCGTCTTTCATCACCGCGAAGTCTTCGCCATCGACCACGTCGCGGTCTCCGGTGGCGGTTACGATGAAATCGGCCAGCCGTGCCGCCTCGCGCATCGGCATCACGCGGTAACCATCCATGGCGGCCTCGAGCGCCCTGACCGGGTCGACCTCTGTAACGATCACGTTGGCGCCAAGACCCTGAGCGCGCGCGGCGATGCCACGCGAGCAGTAGCCGTAGCCGCCCACCACGAAGGTCTTGCCGGCCAGTAGCACGTTGGTCGCACGGATGATGCCGTCAAGCGTGCTCTGCCCGGTACCGTAGCGGTTGTCAAAGAGGTGCTTGGTATCGCTGTCGTTAACAGCGATCACCGGGAACTTGAGCACGCCGTCGGCGGCCATCGCTTTGAGCCGGATCACACCGGTGGTAGTCTCCTCGGTCGAGCCGACCATGTCCTCGGTCAGGTCGGGCCGCTGTTTGAGAACCCCGGTGACCAGGTCGGCGCCGTCGTCCATGGTGACTTGCGGGCTGTGGTCGAGTGCAGCGTTGATGTGGCTATAGTAGGTCTCGTTGTCCTCGCCCTTAATCGCATACACTGGGATATTCTCGTGGGCCACCAGCGACGCTGCAACGTCGTCCTGAGTCGAGAGGGGGTTGGAAGCGCACAAGACCACGTCCGCCCCCCCAAGCGCAAGGGTACGAGCCAGGTTGGCCGTCTCGGAGGTTACGTGGAGACAGGCCGAGAGCCGCAGCCCCTCCAGCGGGCGCTCCTTCTCAAAGCGCTCACGAACGAGGCGCAGGACCGGCATCTCAGTCTCGGCCCAGTCTATCCGCTTGCGGCCTTCCTCGGCCAGGTTGATGTCCTTGACGTCGTAGCTCTTTATCATCTAAGCTGTGTTCTCCTTCCGTATAGGGTATTGACAGACTGATATGTTTGGCGTCCGCTAACTCTTCACCGGCTCGGCCAGCGATTCGACTTCCGGAGTTGGGCCGAACACGCTGACGTAGCGCTCGGCGAACTCAGCGGGCGTGAAATGATGCTCTTGGCAGCCGCGCTGCTCTACGGCATAGGCCGCGGTCAGCGCTGCGACGCGCCCAACGATCGGCAAGGGGAAACGGCGCGCCAGCCCGAACACCAGCCCGGCTATATAGGCATCACCCGCTCCAGTGGGGTCAACCACGCCTGTAACGGGGGCGATCGGGATCTCCACCTCCTCACCATCGGTTCCGGCAGTGTAGATCGTCGAGCCTTGTTCGCCCCGTGTGACCACCGTCAGCGGCGTGGCAGAGATCAAATCCTCCTCAGTCCAGCCCGTCTTCCGGGCCATCATGGCAAACTCGTAATCGTTGCCGATCAGCATGCTGGCGCCAGTCATACCGCTCAGGATATCGTCACCCTCAAGCCGGGGCGTCTGTTTGCCGGGGTCGAACAGGAACGGTACGCCGAGCTGTCGACACTCATTGGCGTAGCGCGACATGGCCTCGGGATCGGTTGGTGAGATCACTACCAGGTCCTCGGCGCTCAGCCCCAGCTCCAAGAGCGATAGGTTCTTGGCCTGAGCCATCGCACCGGGGTAGAAGGCGACGATCTGGTTGTTCGCTTTGTCGGTGTTGATGAAAGCAGACGCCGTGAACTCGTCTTCGATCTCGACGATACCGGAAGCATCAATGCCCTGACACTCCATCAACTCTCGATACTCGCCGAAGTCCTCGCCGGCGCTGGCGACAACCAGCGGACGCTCGCCAAGCAACGCCAGCGAGTAGGCGATGTTGCCCGCCACCCCCCCACGCATCCGGCGCATGGAGTCGACCAGGAAGCTGACGGTTAGCATGTGGGCCTTGTCCGGCAGGACATGGTCCTTGAAATTGCCAGGAAAGTCCATGATATAGTCGTAGGCTAGTGAGCCAGTGACGACGATCCGCACGGTAAACTCCTTCATTCTTGCGAGGTTTGACTCAACCCAAGAAAGGCACATTAGCAGAATCGTGGCCCGTTTTCACATGAGCGAGAGCACTTTATAACCCCTTCGAGGCGCACGAAAGCGCCAAAACGGCGGGCTTTTGCCAGCGCTCAGGTGACGCCTTCTTCGACGGCCATCCGCAGTCTCTCGAGCACGTCGCCCTGAATCCGGCGCAGCGCCCGGGGCGCGAATATGCGTTCGAAAAAGCCACCGATGCCAATCGCACCTTCCCAGCTACTCTCAAGGACCACGAGGGTACGATCCCCGCCTTCCGAAGGGGTCAGTGTCCAAGTCATGACGAAGGAGGAGCGTGTATCACGCTCCACGATCGCTCTGCCCGTAGCGGGCTCCTCGACGTGTATTCGGTACGATCTTTGACGCCCTCCTGCCTGCAACCGGTAACTAATCAGGGCGCCCTCCCCTGGTTCATTCTGCTCCACACGGTAGTCCGAGAAGTACTCAGGCGGCAAGATGCGAGACCGGCCATAACGATAATCCAAAAGGAGCTCGCGAACGCGCTCTAGTTCTGCCGAGATTACCTCCTCCGTCCGCGCAACTAGCCTGCTCATGCGGTTCCCTCCTCACTGTCGCTGCCAACTGCCGAACCGGGCGCGCTCGGACCTGCCCCGGCGATCGTCTCTCCAAAAGAGTATCCCCTCTTGCCAGAGAGGTCAGCCTACAGGCTCGTGTCAAGTTTGACACAGGTCCGTCTATAAACGAGCCTGTTTGTCATGAGGTCGAGGTGTCCTCATGAGAGGTTGGATGCTCAAGACTGTAGCTGCGAACGCATGAACATCACTAATTCTCGATCGAGTGTAGCATCATGTGAGAGCACAGCTGGCGGCGTGCGCGTCGAGTAGGCACTCATTCTCAAGGAGCGGACAGCGCGGTTTCGCCGGGCGCTACTATTTTGTTTCGCGGTTCAGAACCGCGACCGTATTGCGGTAGAACTTCTCGGCGCTCGCCCGGCTGCCTCCGATGCATACC